>DATEDK010000091.1:0-9690 GCA_035281685.1 Kiloniellales bacterium
TGCCCGACCGCTTCCTCGAGCGCGAGCGCGCGGCGCTCGCTCCCTGGCTCGACCGCCTGACGCCGCTGCCGGGCGCGCGCTTCGACAGCCTGAACGGCGAGGCGCGCCTCAAGGCGCTCTTCAAGGTCGCGACCCTCGCCGCCTACGGCGACTTCGGCCGCGCCGAGCTCGCCGCGCTGGGCGCGCTCGTCGACTACATCGAGCTCACGCAGAAGGGCCGCCTGCCGCAGCTGGCGCCGCCGGCAAGGCGCGGCGCCGGCTCGCGCCTGCTGATCGACCAGGCCACCCGGCGCAACCTCGAGCTCTTCGCCACGCTCGCGGGCGAACGGAGGGGCTCGCTCCTGGCCGCGACCGACCGCACGGTCACCGGCGGCGGCGCGCGCCTGCTGGCACAGCGGCTCTCGGCGCCGCTGACCGAGCGCGTGGCGATCGAGCGGCGGCTCGATGCCGTCGCCTTCCTCTTGACCGAGACCGCGCTTCGCGAAGAGCTGCGGCAGGGCCTGCGCGCCGCGCCCGACGCCGAGCGCGCGCTTTCCCGCCTGACGCTCGGACGCGGCGGTCCGCGCGACCTGCTGGCGCTGGCGCGCGCGCTGAAGATCGCCGAAGCGCTGGGCGGGAAGCTCGCCGAGCAGACCGGCCTGCCGCCGGCGCTTGCGTCGATCGCCGAAGGGCTCGGCAGGCACGACGCGCTGGTGGCGACGCTGGAGGGCGCGCTGGCCGAGGAGCCGCCGCCTTTCGCGCGCGACGGCGGCTTCGTGCGCGCCGGCCATTCGGCCGAGCTCGACGAGCTGCGCCAGCTGCGCGACGAAAGCCGGCGGCTGATCGCCGGCCTGCAGGCGGACTACGCCAGGCGCGTCGGCGTCAACGGCCTCAGGATCAAGCACAACAACGTGCTGGGCTACTTCGTCGAGCTCTCCGCCGTGCAGGCCGAGCGCCTGCCGCCCGACGTCGCCGGCAAGGAAGGCTTCCTCATTCATCGCCAGACCCTGGCCTCGGCGGTCCGCTACACCACGGCCGAGCTCGGCCAGCTCGAGCAGAAGATCCTCTCCGCCGGCGACAAGGCGCTGGCCCTCGAGCTCGCGATCTTCGAGACGCTGGTGGGCGCGGTCGTGGCCGAGGCCTCGGCGATCCAGCGCGCCGCCCGGGCGCTGGCCAAGCTCGATGTCGCCGCGGGGCTGGCGGAGCTCGCGAGCGACGGCAGCTACGTGCGGCCGGAGATCCGCGAGGACTCGAGCTTCGCCGTCACCGGCGGGCGCCATCCCGTGGTCGAGCAGGCCTTGGCCGCCGAGGGCCAGCGCTTCGTCGCCAACGACTGCGACCTCTCGGAGGGCAGGCGGCTCTGGCTCCTGACCGGGCCGAACATGGCGGGCAAGTCGACCTTCCTCAGGCAGAACGCGCTCATCGCCGTGCTGGCGCAGGCCGGCTCCTTCGTGCCGGCCGAGCGCGCGCAGCTCGGCATCGTCGACCGCCTGTTCAGCCGCGTCGGCGCGGCCGACGACCTGGCGCGCGGACGGTCGACCTTCATGGTCGAGATGGTGGAGACCGCGGCGATCCTGAACCAGGCGAGCCCGCGCTCGCTCGTCATCCTCGACGAGATCGGCCGCGGCACAGCCACCTTCGACGGCCTCTCCATCGCCTGGGCAACCCTGGAGCAGCTGCACGAGGCGAACCGCTGCCGCGCGCTCTTCGCCACGCACTTCCACGAGCTGACGCGGCTCGCCAAGCGCCTGCCCAACCTCTCGCTCAACACCATGCGCGTGCGCGAGTGGAAGGGCGAGGTGGTCTTCCTGCACCAGGTGGCGCCGGGCGCGGCCGACCGTTCCTACGGCATCCATGTGGCGAAGCTGGCGGGCCTGCCCGCCGCCGTGGTGGCGCGCGCCGAGGAGGTGCTGGCGCAGCTCGAGGCGGGGCAGGACGCGGGCGCGCTGGCGCGCCTGGTCGACGACCTGCCGCTCTTCCAGGCGGCCGAGCGGCGGCAAGGGCAGAAGAAGCCTTCCGCCCTGCTGCAGAGGCTAGCGGAAATCCGCCCCGACGAGCTGTCGCCCCGCCAGGCGCTGGAGCTGATCTACGAGCTCAGACGGCTGGCGGAAGAGGAAACATCCAAGTAACCATCTGCGGGAGAGGCAGAACTCCCTCTCCCAGCGCAGCTGGGGGAGGGTTGGGGAGGGGGTCTCGACGAAGCAGCTCTAACGTCGAAACCCCCTCCCTTGCCCTTCCCCATGCTTCGCATGGGAGAGGTTACTTCACTCCGCTTCGATCGTGAGGTTCAGCGGCTTCAGCGCGTTGAAGTCGGGCATGCCGGTCGGGCTCATCGCGAGCGCGAGGAAGGCGGCGAGCGGGAAGGGTTCGGCCGGGTCGGCGATCACCGTCAGCGTGACGTTGTCGACCTTCTTGATCGCGGTCTCCGCCGCATCCAGCACCTCCTTCTCGAGATCGCCGGTCATCTGCTGCTTCAGCACCGGCAGCGCCGCCTGCGCGGCGGTCTTGAGCTCGTCCAGCGTCATGCCCTGGCTCTGCGCCGTCTGCTCCAGCATGGCGCGCAGCAGCTTCTCGTCGGACCAGACGATCCTCAAGTCCTCGATCTTGGCGCCGGCCATGCCGGACATGGCCTCCTCCGGCGTAGCGCCGCCCATCTGCTCGACACCGATGAACTTGCCGCTGATGGTGAACCGGGTCAGGCCCGGGAAGTTGAACTCGGTGTGCGGGATGCTCAGCGTCTTGGCCGCCGGATCGAACTCGTAGGCATAGACGATGTCGCCGCTGACCTTGGAGACGCCGGGAATCTGGTCGGGCGGCAGCTCGGCCTCGAAGCCGGAGAGGCGGACGTCCATGAAATGCGGCTCGGGGTGCTCGGTATCGAGCGCCAGAAACTTGATCTCCTTGATCTTCATCTCCTTGCCCTCGGGCGTGGGGATGGAGACGTCCTTCAGCGAGTTGCCGTCCAGGGTGTAGGTCGCCTTGGCCAGGTTCTCCGGGCCGATCGACTTCTCCAGGAAAGCCTTGATGTCGCCGACCTCGCCCCCGCCGACCAGCGCCTGGCTCTCGCTGACGCTGACCGCGCCGCCGCCCGCCCCGCCGCCGCGGTCGACGAAGAGGAAGTAGGCGCCGACCGCCAGCGCCACCACGACGACGGCGGCTGCAACGATCATCAGGGTGTTGTTGCCCCGCGGCGGAAGCGCCTTGGGCGGCTGCTGGGTCATCTGCGGTAGCCCTCGCTGCTGGTAGGGGAGGTGGGCAAAAGCCAAATGTGGCGGCGCGTTTAGCATCGCTTTACGGCCCCAGCAAGGCTCGCCTCCCCGACCTACGCGGAGACCTCCCAGGCAACGCCGATGCCCGGCCAGGTCGCTTGCGAGCGCCGCGCGGAAGCCCGATCTTGAGACCGCCATGGAGGAGACCGTCGAGACCGCGCCCGCCGGCCGTGCTGCCCGTCGCAGAGGCGCCACCCCCGGCAGCGCGAGCGGCGGCTCGCGCCGGCAGATCGTCGACCGTGGCGAGCTGACCCAGGCGTTGCGCGCGCTTGCGGCCGGGGCCGAGCGCCCCGAAGCCGCGCGCGCTGCCGTGCTGCGGCAGGTCCGCCAGGCGCTGGAGTCCGGTCGGGAGGAAATCCGCCGCCGCTTCGAGTTTGGTGTCGGCGGGCGGGAAACCGCCGCCAACCTCGCCTTCCTGGCCGATCAGGTGATCCGGGCGCTCTATGAGCACGTGACCCTCGACCTCTATCCGTTGGGGAACCCCTCGGCCGGCGAGCGCCTGGCGCTGGTGGCGGTCGGCGGCTACGGCCGGGGCGAGCTCGCGCCCTTCTCCGACATCGATCTCCTCTTCCTCTTGCCCTACAAGCGCACGCCCAGGACCGAGCAGGTGGTCGAGGCGCTGCTCTATTTCCTCTGGGATCTCGGCCTCAAGGTCGGCCACGCGACGCGCACGGTCGACGATTGCCTGCGCCAGGCCAAGGCGGATCAGACCATCTCGACCACGCTCTTGGAGGCGCGTTTCCTCTGGGGCGACCAGCCGCTCTTCCTCGAGCTGAAGGCGCGCTACCGCAAGGAGGTGGAGCAGTCGGGCGCCGCCAAGTTCGTCGAGGCCAAGCTGATCGAGCGCGACGAGCGCCACGCCCGCCAGGGCGGCTCGCGCTACTCCCTGGAGCCGAACATCAAGGAAGGCAAGGGCGGCCTGCGCGACCTGCACACGCTCTTCTGGATCGCCAAGTACGCCTATCACGTGGAGACCTCGGCCGAGCTGGTTGACAAGGGCGTCTTCACGCGCGAGGAGGCGCAGCGCTTCGACAAGGCGGCCTCGTTCCTCTGGACCCTGCGCTGCCACCTGCACTGGCGCACCGGCCGCGCCGAGGAGCGGCTGACCTTCGACCTGCAGAAGGAGCTGGCGGGCCCGATGGGCTACACGCAGCACGCCGGCACGGTCGCGGTCGAACGCTTCATGAAGCACTACTTCCTGGTGGCGCGCGACGTGGGTGCCTTGACCCGCATCCTCTGCGCGCAGCTCGAGGCGCGCTACGCCAGGCGCGGCCGCTTCCGCCTGCCGGCCGCGCTCGCGCGCAAGCGCTCGGTCGAGGGCTTCCGGCTGGTCGGCAGCCGGCTGACGGTCGACAGCGCCGAGGCCTTCAAGACGAAGCCGATCGATCTCCTGCGCATCTTCCACGTCGCGCAGAAGCACGGCTTCGACATCCACCCCGACGCGCTGCGCTGGATCACGCAACAGCGGGCGCGGATCCGGGGCCTGCGCGAGGATCCCGAGGCGAACCGGCTGTTCCTGGAGATGCTGACCAGCCCGAAGGGGCCGGAGACCACGCTGAGGCGTCTGAACGAGGCCGACGTCTTCGGCCGCTTCGTGCCCGACTTCGGGCGCGTGGTCAGCCAGATGCAATTCAACATGTACCACCACTACACCGTGGACGAGCACACCATCTTCGCGCTCGGCATGCTCTGGAAGATCGAGCAGGGCCAGCTGAAGGACGAGGTGCCGATCGCCTCGGAGGTGGTGCACAAGGTGCTGTCGCGCCGCGTGCTCTACGTCGCGATCCTGCTGCACGACATCGCCAAGGGGCGCGGCGGCGACCACAGCGAGATCGGCGCCGGGATCGCCGAGCGGCTCTGTCCCAGGCTGGGGCTCACCGCCGAGGAGACCGAGACCGTCGCCTGGCTGGTGCGGCACCACCTCGACATGAGCGACACCGCCTTCAAGCGCGACCTGGAAGACCCGGAGACGATCCGCGGATTCGCCGACCGGGTGCAGTCGCTGGAACGCCTGCGGCTCCTGCTCGTGCTGACCGTGGCCGACATCCGCGCCGTCGGCCCGGGGACCTGGACGCCCTGGAAGGCGGCCCTCTTGCGCGACCTCTACTGGTCGACCGAGGAGGTGCTGTCGGGCGGCCTGCTGACCGAGGGCCGCCAGGCGCGCATCAAGGCGGCGCAGAAGGCGCTGCGCGCCGAGCTCGGCGACTGGAGCGAGCGGGAGTTCAGGGCGCACGTGAAGCGCCTCTACCCGTCCTACTGGCTGGGCCACGACACCGCGACGCAGGCGCGTCATGCCAGGCTCGTGCGCGAGGCCGAGGCGAGCGGACAGTCGCTGACCGTGGCGACGCGCGTCGACCGCTACCGCGGCGTGACCGAAGTGACGGTCTATACGCCCGACCATCCCGGCCTGTTCAGCCGCATCGCCGGCGCGCTGGCCGTGGCGGGCGCGGAGATCGAGGCGGCGCGCATCCACACCCTGGTCAACGGCATGGCGCTCGACTCCTTCTACGTGAAGGACCGCCAGCAGGGCGGCGCCTTCGAGCGGCCGGACCGTCTCGCCAAGCTCTCCAGCCTGATCGAGCGCACGCTCTCCGGCAGCTTCAAGCCGTGGGTGGAGTTGCAGCAGCGCCGACCGGCGCTGCCCTCGCGCCTGGCGGTCTTCACCGTGCAGCCGCGCGTGCTGATCGACAACAACGCCAGCCGCGGCGACACGGTGATCGAGGTGAACGCGCGCGACCGTCCGGGCCTCCTGCACGACATCACCTTCGCGCTGACCAAGCAGGGGCTGACCATCCACAACGCGCTGGTCACTACCTTCGGCGAACGCGCGGTCGACTCCTTCTATGTGCAGGATGCGCTCGGCTCCAAGGTGACCGACAAGGCGCGGCTGGAGCGCATCCGCAAGCGCCTGATCGAGGCGATCGAGGCGCCCGAGGACGGCAAGGCGCAGCGCGGCAAAGCGGCTTGACCGCGCGCCGCAACCCGCGCGACAAGGGCGCCATGCTTTACCGTCCGTAGCCCACGGGATTTCTCGCGTTCCTGCCGCAGCGCGCTGCCGCGCGCGGCCCTTCCCGTGATTCCGCTTCGGAGTTTCTCCATGACATCCAAGATCACCGAGCTGCCGACGCTCGTTCCCGTCGGCCCCGCTGACCTCCAGGCGCTGACCCAGCTGGTGCGCGCCTACTACAGCTACGACCAGCACCACTTCGACGAGCCGGTCATCCTGGCCGCGCTCAGGCAGCTCTGCGAGGGCACGGCCTATGCGCGCTGCTTCTTCATCCACCTGGGAGAGACGCGCATCGGCTACGTCTCCGCTTCCTTCGGCTTCTCGATCGAGGTCGGCGGCTTCGACTTCTTCCTCGACGAGTTCTTCATCGAGGAGCCCTGGCGCGGCCGCGGTCTCGGCCGCGTGCTGCTGGCGATGATCGAGGACGAGGTGAGGAAGCTGGGCGGGCGCCGCCTCTGCCTCGAGGCCGTCCTGTACAACCCCAGGGCCGCCTACCTCTACGCCACCAGCGGGTACAAGGAGCACGAGCGCCGGCTGCTGTCGAAGGTGCTGTGAGGAGCTTGGAAGCCAGGCTGCTCAGCTCGAAAGGAAGGGATCACAAGAACAAGGCTACCGGCGCTTCCTGGGTCCTGCGGCCGCGAGGCTCCCGTCCCTTCGCAGCTTCCTCGAGCGCGGCGCGCCTCGGCCGCCTGGCGTCTCGCCCGCCTGGATCGAAGTCGGCTTTGCCTCGATGGGCCATTCGTCTGCCTCGCTCGCCGCGACCGCCCGCAGCGCCACGAGGGCCGGCTCCAGCCGATCGGCATCGCCGTCGATCGGATAGACCGCGTGGACGGGATAGGAATACTCGGGCGCGCCCCGCACCAATCGAAGGCGTCCCGCCTTCAGATAAGGTCGCGCCGTGCGCATGCGGAAGTATCCGGAACCGCCGCAATTCACGATGTAGCTCAAACCCAAGGGACCGAGGTTGACGCCGACGCCGGGATGCGCCAGATCGGGAAAACTCATGTCGTGACGGGCCACGAACCTGGGCCCCCAGTCGACGTACACATAGTCCGAACTCTTTGGCCGTCTGTCGTTCGTGGTGACCAGAACCAGCTTCTCCTGCAGGAGCTCTTCGATCCGCAAACCCGGGAGCTTCTGCGGTCGATACATGATCGCGATGTCCAGGATGCCGCCCGCCACCTGCCGCATCAGCTCATCGGCAATGCTGACGTCCGTTCTCAGTGCGATGTCGGGGGCCGCGTCCCGCATGCGCAGCATCCAGTTCAGCAGCAGCGGATTCCACAGGCTGAGCTCGGCGCCGACGGTCAGCAGCGCACGGCGGCCGGCGGGGATGGCCACCTGCTGGCAGGCGCGCTGCCAGAGCTGAACGAATGTCGGCGCGTAGCCCAGGAACTGCTCGCCTGCCGCCGTCAGAGAAGCGCCGGCCTTGTTCCGCACGAACAGCTTTCGGCCGAGCCGCGACTCGAGCGATCGCACGCGCGCGCTGACCGTCGTCTGCGTAACGTTCAGTCGCTCGGCAGCGCGAACGAAGCTGCCGGTGTTGACGATTTCGAGGAATGTCTTCGCGAGTTCGACGTCCATCCTGTGCCTCGAGCAGACTTTAAATGCAGCGTTGTTGCTGCAAAAGGCGAATAACATTCATTTGTCAAGTGGACCGTCCAGCGATCTACTGGTGGCGCCGGTATACGTGGCGGGTCGTCGCGGGGCGCGGGTCGTCGAGAAGCGCCCAGATCGGCCATCAAAGGGCGGCGGCGACCCGCTGCGACGAGCCGCAATGCAATGCACCCCCTCGCTGAAGGGCACGAAGTAGAGGGGAACGGAGCAGAGCTGAACGTTTCGTAGTCGCAGCAGGCCGGCGCGCATGGGACCAGGACCAGCATTCCGCATGCTTCGCTCCATCATGAACTCCCTTGCCGCGGGCCGGCAGCTCATGAGCGTTCGATGACTGACGCCACGTTGAAGTCGGACCTCCGCAGCACGTGGGAATCGGCGGCGCCCGGTTGGGCGAAGTGGGAACATGTGTTCGCCACGACCTTCTCAGACGCCACCGACGAGCTCATCGACATGGCCGGAATCCAGCCCGGGATGCACGTCCTCGATCTGGCCTGCGGTGCCGGTAGCCAGAGCATCCAGGCGGCCCAGCGTGTAGGTCCGAGTGGCAAGGTGGTCGCGAGCGATATATCGGGCACCATGCTGGAGCATGTGCGCCGAAACGCCGCTCTCGCCGGTTTGCAGAACGTCGAGACGCTCGAGTGTGCGGCAGACGAAGTGGTCGATACGCAATCCGCGCCCTTCGATGCTTCGATTTGCCGGCTGGGGCTGATGCTGTTCCCATCGCCGCGCGAAGCCCTGGAAGCCGTCCGCGATGTGCTGAAGCCTGGCGCGCGTTGCGCGGCACTGGTTTTTGCGGGACCGGCCAAGAATCCCTTCATGGCGCAACCGATGGCGATTCTTCTGCACCATGCCGACAAGTCGCCTCCCGCACCCGGACAACCCGGAATATTCTCGCTGGGAGCCCAGAACGTCCTGGAACAGCTGATGAGAGATAGCGGTCTTGGAGATCTGAAAACGAAAGTCGTGCGCGCGCCGCTTGTCCTGCCGAGCGCGTCGGACGCTCTGCAGCTGATGCAGGAAGCCGCCGGGGCATACCGCGCAGTCGTGGCGGACCTCAGCGAGGAAGAGAAGTGCAGTGCTTGGAACGAGGTTTACCTCTACCTGAGGCAGTTCGAAGCCGATGACGGCTTCAAAACCGAACTCGAACTCATCATCGCATCGGGTGCCAGACCGAGCTAAAGGCGCGCGACGATGCCCGAGAGGCAGCCGATCGCGCCGGCGGCTTTCGCGAGCTCGTCGGCCTCGAGCGCGGTGATGTCGAGGCCGAGACCGGCCAGGAAGTCCTGCGTTTGCGGATGGTTCGCCACCATCAGGATCTTCTTCGGGCCGAGCGTCACGCAATTGAAGCCGACGTTCTGGCTGGGCGAAGCCTCCTCGGGGAGGAAGGCGACGCGGTAGCCGGCCGCCCGCAAGGTCTCGACGACAGCGAAGGGCGTGCGCCGGGGCCAGGCGCAAGCCAGATCGCCGTCGAAGATGCGCACCAGGCCCATGAGATGCATGGTGCCGAAGGGCAGGTCGACGGGGATGAGCGTCGTGCCCATGCGCGCCAGCAGTGCGCCGATCTGCTCGATCGCCGCCTGGTTGGTACGCAGGCCCCGCGCGATCAGCGCCGTCCGGCGGTCGACCCAGATGAGGTCGGCGCCCTCGAAGACGGCGTGGCCGGTCAAGGTCGCCAGGATCGGCACGCCGAGGTCGGCGAGCCGTCGCGCCACCCAGCGTTCCTCTCCGGCGCGCACGGTCGAGGCCGGGCGCGCGAGGATCGCGCCCTCGGGCGTCATCGCGAAGAGATCGGCGCAGAAGATCTGGTTCGGGCTCGCC
>DATEDK010000092.1:0-3522 GCA_035281685.1 Kiloniellales bacterium
CACAGTTTCGCCAGGGGGCGCCTCGATTTGGGGCCCGTGACCGTGTCGCCGCCCCTGCGGCGGCGCGCAAGGCGAGGGAAAGCAAGAGCATGAAGCGGTCTATCCTGGGCACCACGGCTCTGGTGGCGGTCGGCGTGATCGGTGCGACGCCAGCTGACGCGAAGATCGAGCTCGGCCTCAGCGGCTACATGAACACCTACTTCTCGGTCGCCTCGATCGACGAAGGGGACAATGACCCGCAGGATTTCAACCCGACCGGCATCTTCTCGGACGGCGAGGTCCACTTCACCGGCGAAGTGACGCTCGACAACGGCATCACCTTCGGCGCGAACGTGCAGCTCGAGATGTTCGGCGACGCGAACGGCACCGACAACATCGATGAGAAGTTTGCGTACATGGAGTCCTCCTTCGGCCGCATCGTTGCGGGCTCCGAGGACTCGGCCGCCTACATCATGCACTACGCCGCGCCCTATGCCGGCCTGCCGGTCAACTCCGGCTGGGTGACCGTCTTCATCCCGGCGAACCCGGACAGCAGCACCGCGTTCCAGCACCCCGGCGTGTCGACCTACATCGACTGGGGCAGCGACGAGAACGTCATCACCTACTACACGCCGCGCTTCTGGGGCTTCCAGCTCGGTGTGACCTACGCCCCCACGCTGGCCGGCAACGGCGACGGCAAGAACTTCCCGGTCGAGGCCGACACCGAGACCGAGTACAACAACGGCGTCGCCGTCGGCCTGAACTACGTCGAGGACTTCAACGGCTTCGGCGTCGCGGCCTCGGTCGGCTGGCGCTGGGCGCAGGCCTCCGACTTCATCAGCGACCTCGGCTTCGACGACTACCAGGCGATCTCGGCCGGCCTGCAGCTCAGCTACGCCGGCTTCACGATCGGTGGCTCCTACGCCAACGAGTACGACGGCATGGTCTCGAGCGACGGCATCGACTCCTTCTCGACCGAAGGCCAGAGCTGGGACGCCGGCGCGACCTACAACATCGGCCCCTGGACCTTCGGCGTCACCTACTTCCAGGGCGAGGTCGAAGACGACGTGGCCGATCCGGACGACGACGAGATGTGGGCGATCCAGGGCGGCGTCTACTACGCCATCGGCCCGGGCATCACGCTTGGCGGCGGCGTGATGTACGGCGACTGGGATGCCGAGTCCGGCTTCTCCAACACCGGCATCGCCGGAGCGGTGGGCGTGGGCTTCTCCTTCTAGTCCCTTTCCAAACGGGTCCTGGCTCGGGGCGCGCCGCAAGGCGCGCCCCTTCTCTTTTGCGCTCTCATGCCTTCGTTGCGCTTCAGATCCGGCCCTCCAGCCGCGGCCGCATCGCCTTCACTGCGGCGAAGGCACGGTCGAGGAAACGCCGCACCACCGGTCGCCGTCTGACCTCGGTCGGCGCCAGCAGCCAGAGCTCGGAGGCGAGCTGCTGCAACGGCGGCGTCAGCCGCCGCAGCGCGGGCGTCGCATCGCCGAGGAAACAGGGCAGCAGCACCGCGCCGATCCCCGCCGCCGCCGCCTCGGCCTGGAGCTGCATCGAGCCGCAGCGCAGCACGGGCTTGCGGGCGAGGCCCTCGGCCTCGAGCCAGCGGGCGAAGGCCGGCGGGCCGGTCTCCTCGCTCCAGGCAATCCACGGCAGGCTGGCGAGCGGACGCTCGGCCAGCGGCATCGCGGCATAGACCGCGCTCGCCAGATGCGAGGCGCGCCGCCCGGCCAGGTGCGAGGGCGGCTCCCGCGTTGCCCTGAGCGCAACGTCGGCCTCGCGCCGAGAGAGGTTGAGCGCGCGGTTGTCGACCGCGAGCTCGATCTGGACCTCGGGATGCTCGGCCAGGAAGCCGGCGATCAGCGGCAGGAGAATGTAGCTCACCAGATCGTCGGGCGCGGTCACGCGCACGAGGCCGCTCAGCCGCTCGTCGCTTCGCCGCTGCCTGCGTTCCTCGAGCGACTGCACCGCCTCCGCCATCCCCTCGGCCGCGACCAGCAGCTCGCCACCGGCGGCGGTCGGCCGGTAACCGCCGGCACCGCGCTCGAAGAGGCTGGAGTCCAGCCGCTGCTCCAACGCCGCCAGGCGGCGATGCACGGTCGAGGCGTCGACGCCGAGCTGACGCGCCGCCGCCGCCAGCGTGCGTCCACGCGCCAGCAGCAGCACGAGGTGCAGGTCGTCCCACGAGAAGGCTGTCTTCACGGCACCGCACTCCCCGAAGAAACCGGCTCTTGCATGGATGCAATGGCGGCTTGGAAGAATCGGTCATGGATGCAGGGCGGGCAAGCGGCTACCCAGGAGGCGAGCGGGCCGGGCGCGACTCCGGCGCCCTTTGCACAGGAGAACCCTCCCATGAACACCCTGGATGCTCGCGGTCCGGCGCTTGGCGCCTTCGTGCTGCGCGTCGCCTCCGGCTTGGCCTTCCTGGCCCACGGCCTCTACCTCAAGGTCTTCGTCTTCACCATGCCGGGCACGGTTGGCTTCTTCGAGCAGCTGGGTCTCCCCGGCTTCACCGCCTGGCTGACGGTGATCGGCGAGACGGTCGGCGGCATCATGCTGATCCTGGGCGTTGGCGTGCGCCTGGCCTCGCTCTGGTTGATCGCCATCCTGCTGGGCGCGGTCTGGACCCACGCCCCCAACGGCTGGGTGTTCAGCGCGGCCAACGGCGGGTGGGAATACCCGCTGTTCTGGGCAGTCGTGCAGTTCGCCATCCTGCTGCTGGGCCCGGGCGCCTTTGCGCTCCGCGCCGGCGTGGCCAGCCGGCAGGCCGCCGCGGCCTGAGTGCGCGCCGAGACTATGCGCTGCGGGCGAGCTGCAGCAGAACCGCTCCCGCGACGATGACGGCGGCTGCCGCAAGCCGGCGGCCGCCGAAGGGCTCCGCCAGGAGCCAGGTGCCGATCAGTGTGGCGAAGAGCACCGAGGTCTCGCGCAGCGCCACCACCTGCGCCATGGCCGAGCGATTCATCGCCCAGATCACCGTGCCGTAGGCGAGCGCGGCGATCAGGCCGCCGGCCAGGCCCTTGCGCCAGCTGCGCGCAAGGCTTGGCAGCGCGCCGCCGCCACGGTGCCAGAAGAGGAAAAGCAGCAGCGGCAGGCAGTCGACGCTGAACAGCCAGCAGATGTAGGCGAAGGGGGAGCCCGAGGCACGCACGCCCATGCCGTCGGAGACGGAGTAGACGGCGATCGAAAGGCCGGTCAGCAGCGCGAAGAGGACGGCGCGGCGATCCGGCTTGGTCGGCTTGGCACCCTCGCCTTCGAGGATGGCACCCCTGCCCGCCACCGCCGCCACGCCCCGGCGCGGATGCCAGGCCAGCGCCATCAGCCCGGCCGAGAGCAGCCCCAGCGCGCAGAGCTCGAGCGGGCCGGGCGTCTCGCCGGCCAGCAGCCAGGCGCCGAAGGCGACCAGCGCCGGCGCCGAGCCCCGCGCGATCGGATAGACCTGCGAAAGATCGCCGTGCCGGTAGGCGCCCAGCAGCGCCGCGTAGTAGACGAGGTGGCTCGCTGTGGAGAGCGCCAGCCAGGGCGCTGCCTCCCAGTTCA
>DATEDK010000093.1:0-5443 GCA_035281685.1 Kiloniellales bacterium
TCCACTCGCCGCAGCCTTCGCAGCGCCCGCTCCACTTGGCGAAGGCGGCGCCGCAGCTCTGGCAAACGAAGCGGGAACTCTGCTTGGCCAAGAAAGCTCGATCTCGCGGGAAAACCGGGGCCGGAGGCGACTCCGCCAACCCTCGGGAGTCTAGCCGAAATGGTCCTGTATCTGCATCTCGATCGGCCCTTCGGCGCGGCCGTTGATGAACTGCTCGACGTACTCGTTGCCCGAACGGTCGATGTCGCGGGTGCGGCCGTCCCAGATGATGCGGCCGCCGTAGAGCATGGCCATGCGCTTGGAGATGCGCCGGGCGGAGGCCATGTCGTGCGTGATCGAGAGCGCCGAGGCGCCGAGCTTCTCGACGCAGGCCACGATCAGGCTGTCGATCACGTGGCCCATGATGGGGTCGAGACCGGTCGTGGGCTCGTCGAAGAACATGATCTCGGGCTCCGTGGCGATCGCGCGGGCAAGCCCGACCCGCTTCTTCATGCCGCCGGAAAGCTCCGAGGGATAGAGCTCGGCCACGTCTCTGTTGAGGCCCACCTGCGCCAGCTTCTCCAGCGCGATCTTCTTCGCCTGCCGGGCCTCCATGCCCTCGCCGTGCATCAGCCCGAAGGCGACGTTGCGCCAGACCGGCAGCGAGTCGAAGAGCGCGGCGTACTGGAACAGCATGCCCATCTTGTGCCGGATCTCGGTGAGCTCGCGCCCCGAGGCGCCGACGACTTCCTTGCCGTCCACCTGGATCGAGCCCTCTTCCGGCTGCAGCAGGCCCAGGATGCATTTCAGCAGCACCGACTTGCCGGAGCCCGAGCCGCCGATCACCACCAGCGAGTCGCCGGCGAAGAGGTCGAGGTCGAGGCCGTCCAGCACGACCTTCTCGCCGAAGCGCTTCTTCAGGCCGCGCACGCGGATTTTCGGGATCGCCTGGGAGACGGTCTGGTTCATCGCGCGAAGAAGAGCTCGGTGATGAAGTAGTTGAAACCGAGGATCAGGATCGAGGCGGAAACCACGGCGTTCGTGGTGGCGGCACCCACGCCCTGTGCGCCGCCTCTCGAGTAGAAGCCGTGGTAGCAGCCCATGAGGGTCACGAGGAAGCCGAAGACGGCCGCTTTCACCAGGCCGGAGAAGACGTCCTCGAAGACCAGGAAATCCAGCGTGTTCTTCAGATAGCTGGCAGCGTTGAAGTCGAGCTTGAAGACGCCGACCAGGTAGCCGCCCAGCACGCCGATGATGTCGGCGAGAAACACCAAGAGCGGCATCATGGTGACGCCGGCGATGATGCGCGGCGCCACCAGGTACTTGTAGGGCGTGGTGGCGAGCGTCTCGAGCGCGTCGATCTGCTCGGTCACCCGCATGGTGCCGATCTCGGCGGCCATGGCCGCGCCGACGCGGCCCGCGACCATGAGGCCCGCCAGCACGGGACCGAGCTCGCGAGTGATCGAGACGATCACCACCTGCGGGATGGCACTCTCGGCGGAGAAGCGGGCGAAACCGGTGTAGCTCTGCAGGGCCAGCACCATGCCGGTGAAGATGGCGGTGAGGCCGACCACCGGCAGCGAGTAGTAGCCGATCTCCACCATCTGCTTGCCGATGAGGCGCGGGTAGTAGGGCGGCTTGAAGCTGAGCGCCACGGCGTTGAACGCGAAGAGCGTGAGGCGCCCGGCAGCGGCGAGGAACGCGAGAACGGCGCGGCCCAGCCGCTGCGGCAGCCTGAGCAAGGCGGTCAGGCCCCCGCGGTCCCGCCGCGGTAGACCCGCCGGTGGCGGCGGCCGAGCGCGGTCAGCACCTCGTAGCCGATGGTGCCGGCGGCCGCCGCCAGCGCATCGATGTCCTGGCCGGGCCCGAGAATCTCGGCAAAGCCGCCGGGCGGCAAGCGCTCCGCCGGCAGCGCCGAGGCGTCGACCACGGTCAGGTCCATGGAGATGCGTCCCACGATCGGCAGGGCCTGCCCATCGATGACGAGGCGGCCACGGTTGGAAAGCGCGCGGAACAGCCCGTCGGCGTAGCCGATCGCCAGGGTGACGAGGTACGCCGGCCGTTCCACGCGGTGCGTCGCACCATAGCCAACGCCAGCCGGTGGATCAACGCGCCGGGCCTGCAGGATCCGGGCCTGCAGGCGCACCACCGGCTGCATGGGATTGGGTCGTCCGGGCGTCGGGTTGCCGCCATAGAGCGCGTAGCCCGGGCGCACCAGCTGCAGGCAGTAGTCCCGGCCCAGGAAGATCCCGCAGGAGGCCGCGAGCGAGCGCGGCGCCACGGCTGCCGGACCGGGCAAGGCATCGGCCGCCTGCCGGAAGCGGGCAAGCTGCGCCGCGTTGCCGGGATGCGCCGGCTCGTCACTGCAGGCGAGGTGGCTCATCACCAGCTCGACCGAGAGATCCCGCAGCAGGGCGGGATCCGCGGCGAGCCGCGCGCTTTCCGCCGGCGTCAGGCCCAGACGGTTGATGCCGCTGTCGAGATGCAGCGCCGCCGGCAGCGCCCGTCCGGCGGCGCGCGCCGCAGCACCCCAGAGCTCCACCTGCTCCAGGGTGTTCAGGACCGGGACCAGGCGGCTCGCGATGTAGTCGCGCTCCTCGCCCGGCAGCGGGCCGTTCAGCACGAGGCAGCCGGCAGCGGGCAGCATGGCGCGCAGCGCCAGGCCCTCGGCCAGGTTGGCAACGAAGAAGCGCCGGGCGCCGGCGGCCGCCAGCGTGCGCGCCACCGGCTCGAGCCCGAGGCCATAGGCGTCGGCCTTGACGGCGGGCGCCACTTCGGCGCCGCCGGCCTCCCGGCAGATGCGCCGGTAGTTGCCGGCCAGCGCGTCAAGATCGATGTCGAGGATGCCGGTGGGTGCCTGCATCCGCTCCTCAGCGGTGCGGATCGGGCAGGCGGTCGCCCTGGACGAAGTCGCTGAACCGGGTGAACTCGCCATTGAAGTGCAGCGTCACCACGCCGATCGGCCCGTGCCGCTGCTTGGCGATGTGGATCTCGGCCAGGTCCTGCACCTCGCGCAGGCGATCCTCGTGCTGCACCTGGCGGGTGGCGAACTTCTCCGCCGTCTCGTTGGCGCGCTGCGAGGGCTTCTCGCGCACGAGGTAGTACTCCTCGCGGAAGATGAACATCACCACGTCGGCGTCCTGCTCGATCGAGCCCGACTCGCGCAGGTCGGACAGCATCGGGCGCTTGTCGTCGCGCTGCTCGGGGGCGCGCGAGAGCTGCGACAGCGCGATCAGCGGCACGTTCAGCTCCTTGGCCACCGCCTTGAGGCCGCGGGTGATCTCGGAAACCTCCTGCACGCGGTTGTCGCTGTTCTTCACGGTCGACTGCATCAGCTGCAGGTAGTCGACGACGATCAGCGAGAGGCCGTGCTTGCGCTTCAAGCGCCGGGCGCGCGTGCGCAGGCCGCTGACGGAGAGCGCAGGGGTGTCGTCGATGTAGAGCGGCAGGCTGGCAAGATGGCGGTTGGCCTGCATCACCCGCTCGAACTCGTCGTGGTTCACCTCGCCGCGGCGCATGCGCGCCGAGGAGACGTTCGCCTGCTCGGAGATCACGCGTGTGGCAAGCTGCTCGGCCGACATCTCCAGCGAGAAGAAGGCGACCGGTTGCGGCTCTTCGACGAAGGTGCCGTCCGGCGCCTTGCTGCGCGCTCGGCTGTGCGCGACGTTGCAGGCGATGTTGCTGGCGAGCGAGGACTTACCCATCGAGGGTCGCGCCGCGATGATGACGAGGTCGCTGTTCTGCAGGCCGCCCAGCAAGCGGTCCAGGTCGTGGAAGCCGGTGGCGACGCCGGCGACACCGGCCTCGCGCTGCATGGCCGCCTCGGCCATGGTGACGGCCTCGCGCAGGGCCTCGCCGAAGGGGCGCAGCTCGCTGCCGCTCTGGCCGGTCTCGGCCAGCGTGAAGAGGCGCTGCTCGGCCGCCTCGATCTGGGCGCGGGCGTCCTTCTCCAGGTCGTGCTCGAAGGCCTCGTTCACCACCTCGGTGCCGAGGTCGATCAGCTGGCGGCGCAGGAAGAGGTCGTGCACCGTGCGGCCGTAGTCGCCGGCGTTGATGATGGCGACGCTCATCGCCTGCAGGCGGGCGAGGTAGGCGGCACCGCCGACCTCGGCCAAGCCCTCGTCGCGCTCGAAATAGTTCTTCAGCGTGACGGCGTTAGCGTTCTGACCGCGGTCGATCAGCTTGACGGCCGCCGCATAGATGCGCCGGTGCGCGCCGTCCGCGAAGTGCTCGGGCAGCAGGAAGTCGGCCACTCGCTCGTAGGCGAGGTTGTTGGCCAGGACCGCACCAAGGAGCGCCTGCTCGGCCTCGAGGTTGACCGGCGGCTCGCGCTCGGCCGCGTTGTCCGGTTGGCGGGATGGCAGTGGCGTGACGGTGGAGCTGCGTGTTGCTTCCATGCCGCGGACCTTACCAAAGGGCTCGTTGTCCGTTGTGCGCACGCTCTACGCCCGGGAAGAAAGAACGCGGGGATAAGTCCAGCGACTCGGGAGGCGACAGCGTGGTGGCTCGATTCTCGCAGGATGGCCGGAGCGAGCAAGAGGTGGCCGCAACGCCCTCCAAATCCCTGCTCTGCGCCTGTCTTTGGGTGGCGACTCCGGCGGCGGCCTTCGCGTAGAGTTGCCGGGAGGTCGGGGGAGGCACGCCATGACCGCTCTTGCTGGAAAGCTGTCGTCGGTTGCGCTGCTGCTTGCCGCGATGCTGGTGGGCACCGTCCAAATGGCCCTGGGGCAGATGACGCCGGGAGAGAGCTTCCGCGACTGCGACGACTGCCCGGAGATGGTGGTGCTGCCGCAGGGCAGCTTCACCATGGGCTCGCCGGAGGACGAGGCCGGCCGCCTCTGGGACGAAAGCCCGCAGCATGAGGTGACGATCGGCTATTCGCTGGCGGTCGGGCGCTACGAGATCACGCGCAGCGAATTCGAGGCTTTCCTGACGGACAGCGGCCGCGATGCACCGACGGGGTGCTTCGGCTGGAATGGCGAGAAGTGGGTGCACAACGCCCAGCATGGCTGGCAGGACCCGGGTTTCGCGCAGACCGCGACCGATCCTTCGCTGTGCCTCAGCTGGAAGGATGTGCAGGCCTATGTGCAGTGGCTGTCGGAGAAGACCGGGAAAAGCTATCGCCTGCTGAGCGAGGCGGAGTGGGAATACGCGGCGCGGGCCGGAACGACGACGGCGCGCTACTGGGAAGGCAAGGACGACGAGGCCTGCGGGTTCGCCAACGTTTCCGATCTGCAGACGGCGGAGGAACTTGGCCTGGAGAAGAAGAAGGGCAGCGTCTTCGACTGCACCGACGGCTATGCCTATACGGCGCCGGCAGGGAGCTTCCCGCCCAATGCCTTCGGGCTCCACGACATGCTGGGCAACGTCTGGGAGTGGGTGGAGGACTGCTACCACGAGGACTACACCGGAGCCCCGACGGACGGCAGCGCCTGGGCGTCCGCCGATTGCCGGGAGCGCGTCG
>DATEDK010000094.1:0-4420 GCA_035281685.1 Kiloniellales bacterium
GGAGCCAAGGAGCTGAGCTCTGTGGCCCCTGGGTCCCGGCTCTCGCTTTGCTCGGCCGGGATGACAGCTCTTGCTAGTTTGGTAAAGCTTTCCTCGGGAGAGGTCGGCTACGCCTTCGCCTTCTGTGCCGGGTCGTAGAGCACGGTCTTCTCGTCGGCGGCGAGCACGCGGCCGTCGAGATACTTCTCGTTCTCCCTGCGGATGCGCGCGCCTTCCTCGTCGTAGAGGAAGGGCAGGTAGCAGTAGCGCTTGCCGCGCGTGACCGGCGTCGCCTCGTGCAGCAGCGCGCAGGAGAAGACCACGGCCCCGCCGGTCTCGGCGCGGTAGCTGGCCTTGCCGAACTCCGGGAAGCGCAGGTCGCCGCCCTCGTAGTCCTCGGCGTTCAGGTTGATGGTGACGGCGAAGCGGCGGTGGGCGGTCGCGCGCGTCGTGTTGTCGCGGTGCGCCTTGAAGAAGCCCCCGGTGGAGGCGTCGTAGCAGGCGACGATGTCGCGCTCGATGTGCGTCGCCTTGAACATGAAGGCCTGCTCGATCGCCGGTGCCAGGCGGCGCATCACGCGCTCGCGCCCGGCCTTGCGCAGCGCCTTGTCCGCGATCCCGGCATCGCGGCGGCGCTTGAAGCTGTCGTCGAGCATGCCGTAGGTCATGCCCTCGCGCTCGCGCATGAAGCCCGAGGGTTGGCCGCCCTGCTTCTCGTAATAGCCGATCAGCTCGCGGCAGAACTCCGGCTCGAAGACCCGCGGCACGGCGAGCACCGGCGCCCAGGCCTGGTGGCGGATCCTCTGCAGGCCGGGCCGCGGCATCGCAGCCAGCGCCTGCATCACCTCGGCCACGTGTCCTTCCGGCTGGCGGATGCGGATCACCTTGGCGACGCGCAGGCGCTCGTCGAGCAGGAAGGTGGCCGGCGCGAAGCCGAAACCTGTCGCCGGATCCGCGCCTTGCTCGACGACACCGTAGAGCTTCGCGACGGCGAGGTCCTCGTCGTGGAAGACGATCAGGGCCGGCCGTTCCGCGATCCGCTGCTGCTCGCGGTCGGCGCGATCGAAGGTGACGGCGCAGAGCACGCCGTTGTCCGTGCTGAGAGTCTGGGCCGCGGCCATCAGGTCGTCGGCCACGCGCCTGCCCAGCGGATGGCCGGCGCTGCCGATGAAGGTCAAGGCGACCGGCCGGCCGCCGAGAGTGGAGAAGGCGAAGTTCTCGTTGCGCTGCGCGTGGGCGATGAAGACCGGGGCGAATTCGTGTTCCTTCGCCAGCGCCATGGTCAGCGTCCCGAAGGCTGGCCGCCGTCCAGCGTCAAGAGCGGCTGGTAGAGCTCGGGCCGGCGGTCGCGGAACAGGCCCCAGGCGGCGCGGCGCGCGCGGATCTGGTCGAGGTCGAAGGTCGCGGTCAGCACCTCTTCCTTGTCCCGGCTGGCCTCGGCCACCTTGCCGCCGGTCTCGTCCGCGATGAAGGAGGAGCCGTAGAAGTTGATGGCACCGGAGTCCATCTTCTCGTGGCCGATGCGGTTGGAGGCGACCAGCGGCGTCATGTTCGCGGCCGCGTGGCCCTGCATGGTGCGCTGCCAGTGATCCTTGGAGTCGATGCCGGCGTCCTGCGGCTCCGAGCCGATCGCGGTCGGATAGAACAGGACTTCCGCGCCGCGCACGGCCATGACGCGCGCCGCCTCCGGGAACCACTGGTCCCAGCAGACCGCGCAGCCGATGCGGCCGTAGCGCGTGTCGTAGGTCTTGAAGCCGGTGTCCCCGGGGTTGAAGTAGAACTTCTCCTGGTAGCCCGGCCCGTCGGGGATGTGGCTCTTGCGGTAGCGCCCGAGCTCGCGTCCGTCGGCATCGACGATCACCAGCGAATTGTAGTGCGCGTTGTTCGCCCGCTCGAAGAGCGAAACCGGCAGCACCACTTCGAGCTCGGCCGCCAGCTTCTGCATGCGCTTGAGTGTCGGGTGGCTGTCCAGCGGCTGCGCCAGGCGGAAGAGCTCCAGCTTCTGGTCCTGGCAGAAGTAGGGGGTCTCGAAGAGCTCCTGGATCAGCACGATCTGCGCGCCCCCGCCGGCGGCCTTGCGGACGAGCTTCTCGGCGCGGTCGACGTTCTTTTCGATCTCCCAGGAGCAGGCCATCTGCGTGGCCGCGACGGTGACCTTGCGGGACATGCCTTCTCCTTACGACCCTTCGGTGCGTGGCTCAAGAGCGGGAGCGAAGACCGGCACCGGCTCGTCCCAGCCGGCGATGGGATGGCGGCCGAGGTCGTCCATCGCCAGGCCTGCGGCCGCTGCCAGGGCCTCGGAACAAACCACCGGCCGGTTTAGCTCGCGGGTCAGCTTCTCGATGCGGGCGGCGAGGTTCACTGCCTGGCCCATGACGGTGAAGTCGAGCCGGGTGGGCGAGCCGACGTTGCCATGGACGACCTCGCCCCAGTTGAGGCCGATGCCGAAGCGGAAGGCGACGTCCTTGGCCGCAGCCTGCGCGGCGGCGGCGGCCGAGAGGGCGGCGCGGCAGGCGTGCTGCGCCTCACCCACGAAGATCGCCAGCACGGCGTCGCCGATCAGCTTCAGCACCTCGCCGCCTGCGGCCGCGATCGCGCCGTCGACGATCTCGAAATAGCTGTTGGCGATCGCGACCGCCTCCTCGGGCGGCAGTGCATTGGCAAGCCGGCTCCAGCCCTGCAGGTCGGAGAACCAGATGGCGGCCTCGATGCACTCGACGTCGCCGCGCTGGATGCGGCCGGCCAGCACGCGCGGGCCGCTGTGCCGCCCGATGAAGGCTTCGGCCACGGCGCGGGCGACGTCGGCGGTGCGCAGGACCTCGAGGATCGGCGCCGCCACCAGGGCGAGCGCCTCGAACTTCGCGAGGTCGCCATCGTCGAAGCCGCCCGGCCGGCGGGTCGCGATCACGATGGCCGCCCGGCGCTGGCCGGCGAAGAAGGTCGGCAGCGCGAGGTAGTCGGTCATGCCCTCGGCCGCGAGGTCGTGCAGCAGGTAGTGGTCGCTCTCGGTCAGCCCCCGGTCGAGGCGGCGGCGGAAGGACCGCCGCGTCTCTTCGATGATGGCGAGCGGGCTGTTGATGTACGTGGCACGCTGCTCGAGCCCGTGCGGTGTCGCCGTCGCCGGCTCGAGCCCTCGGTCGCGATGCCAAACCACGCTCCGGCCGGTCACCAGCGGGTGCACCGTGCGCATCGAGAGGCGCAGCCGGTCGACCGGCGCACCGGCCGCCACCAGCCGCTCTCCAATTCCCTGGCAAAGCGGGTCGAGTGCCGCGCGCTCGCGGCACTCGCCCAGGAGCCACTCCAGGACCGGCGCCAGCGCCCAGCCGGGCGCGGCGACCGCTTCCTGGATCGGGCCGGTCGAAGTCAGGCGGCCTTCTTCTGCTCCTTCGACACCTTGTCGAGCGCGGACTTCAGCGTGCCGACCAGAAGGTCGATCTCGTCCTTCTCGATGATCAGCGGGGGCGAGTAGACCATGGTGTCCCAGGTTGCGCGCATGATGGCGCCCTGCTGGAACATCGCGTTGCGCACCGCAAGGCCGAGCTTGCCGGCCTCGTTGGAGCGCGGCTGCACGCCCTTCGGCACCTTCAGCTCGATCGCGCCGATCAGCCCGCAGCCGCGGATCTCGCCCACCAACGGATGCTCGCCAAGCGTATCCTGCAGCTTCTGCAGCATGTAGGGGCCGGTTTCCTCGCGCGTCTTGCGCACGAGGTCGAGCTCCTCGATCAGCGCGAGGTTGGCCAGCGCCACGGCGCAGGACACCGGATGGCCGTCGTAGGTGTAGCCGTGGAAGAACTCGCCACCCTTGCCGATCATCACCTCGGCCACCTTGTCGGAGATCATCAGCGCCGAGAGCGGCAGGTAGCCGGAAGTCAGCCCCTTGGCCATCGGCATGAGATCCGGCTCGATGCCGAAGGTGTCGCTGCCGAACCATTGGCCGGTGCGGCCGAAGCCGCAGATCACCTCGTCGGCGACCAGGAGCACGTCGTACTGCCGGCAGATGCGCTGGATCTCGGGCCAGTAGCTGTCCGGCGGGATGATGACGCCGCCCGCCCCCAGGATCGGCTCGCCGATGAAGGCCGCGACCCGCTCGGGGCCGAGCTCGAGAATCTTGTCCTCCAGCGCCTTGGCGGCGCGCAGGCCGAACTCCTCCGCGCTCTCGCCCGGCTTGCCGAACTGCCACTGGTAGGGCGGCATGATGTGCACGAAGCCCGGCAGCGGCAGGTCGCTCATCTTGTGCATGCCGGCGAAGCCGCCGAGCGAGGCCGCCGCCATGGTCGAGCCGTGATAGCCGTAGTTGCGCCCGATGATCATCTTCTTCTCGGGCTTCTCGAGGATGTTCCAGTAGCGCCGCACCAGGCGGACCATGGTGTCGTTGGCCTCGGAGCCCGAGGTGCCGTAGAAGGCGCGGTTGAGGCCCTTGGGCGTGATCTCCGCGAGCTTG
>DATEDK010000095.1:0-4568 GCA_035281685.1 Kiloniellales bacterium
TAGCCCCCTCGAAGGGCAGGCCGCGGGCCTGGAGGAAGGAGTGGAAGCCCATCACGCCGAGGCCCACGGAGCGCTCGCGCATCGCCGAATAGCGGGCGCGCGCCATGGAGTCGGGGGCGCTGGCGATGAAATCCTCGAGCACGTTGTCGAGGAAGCGCATGACGTCCTCGATGAAGCAGGGCTCGTTTTCCCACTCGAACCAGGTCTCCAGGTTCAGCGAGGAGAGGCAGCAGACCGCAGTGCGCTCCTGGCCCAGCTGGTCGAGGCCGGTCGGCAGCGTGATCTCGCTGCAGAGGTTGGAGGTCTTGACCGTGAGCCCGGCCAGCTTGTGGTGCTCGGGGATGGCGCGGTTCACCGTGTCGCCGAACACCAGGTAGGGCTCGCCCGTCTCCACGCGCGCCGTCAGGATCCTGATCCAGAGCTCGCGGGCGGGCAGCGTGCGGACCACGTGGCCGTCCTTCGGGCTCTTCAGCGCCCACTCGCCGTCCTCCTCGACCGCGCGCATGAACGCGTCGCTGACGAAGATGCCGTGGTGGAGGTTCAGCGCCTTGCGGTTCGGGTCGCCGCCGGTCGGCCGGCGCATCTCGATGAACTCGACCACCTCGGGATGGTCGATCGGCATGTAGCAGGCGGCCGAGCCGCGCCGCAGCGAGCCCTGCGAGATCGCCAGCGTGAGGGAGTCCATCACGCGGATGAAGGGAATGACGCCCGACGTCTTGCCGTTCAGGCCGACCTTCTCACCGATCGAACGCAGGTTGCCCCAGTAGCTGCCGATGCCGCCGCCACGCGCCGCCAGCCAGACGTTCTCGTTCCAGAGCCCGACGATGCCTTCCAGCGAGTCGCTCGCCTCGTTCAGGAAGCAGGAGATCGGCAGGCCGCGCCGGGTGCCGCCGTTCGACAGCACCGGCGTCGCCGGCATGAACCAGAGCCTGGAGATCGCGTCGTAGAGACGCTGGGCGTGCGCGGAGTCGTCGGCGTAGTGGGCGGCGACGCGGGCGAAAAGATCCTGGAAGGACTCTCCCTCGAGCAGGTAGCGATCGCTCAGCGTCGCCTTGCCGAAGGCGGTCAGCAGCGCATCGCGCGCGCGGTCCATCCGCACGACGATGCCGCGCTCGTTCTGGTAAGTGTCGCGAACCTGCTCGCCGCCGAGCAGTGCGGTCGCAAGCTCGCCTCGCTGCGCCTTTTCCACAGGCTCGACGCCGGCCTCGGCATCGGCCTTGTCGCGCAGGAAGCTGGCTCCGTCCATTGCGTCCCCTCTCTCAGTCCACAGCTTGTGGATATCTCTCAGCCGATATCTGGGGGTAACTACAACAGCGTGTGGTTCAACGTGCACCGACCGCAAAATCTAGAGCAATGACGATCTCGTGTCATTAGAAAACGTACTTCGTCATGCAAGAGAGTGACCTGCATGCGTGCGTTGACGCACACTCGCGCGCGATGAACGACGCTCGACGTGCAACGCGACTCGCGGTGGCGCGCCTCTGGCACGAGGGCAATTCCTTCTCGCCGCAGCGCACCGGTCTCGCCGAATTCCAGCGCCGCGAGTGGTCGCGCGGGCCAGCGGCGCTGCGGCGCTACGCCGGAACGGCGACGGAACTGGGGGCGCTCGCGGACTTCCTGGGCGCGCGTCCGCACTGGAGCGTCGAAGTGCTGCGCCTCGCGGCGGCGCCGCCGAGCGGACCGGTGGAAGCGGCGCTCTATCGAACGATTGCGGACGAGATTCTCGCCGGCCTCGCTGCCGAGTCGTTCGACGCGGTCTATCTCTCGCTGCACGGCTCCTGCATCGCCGAAGACGAGCCGGAGGCCGACCTTGCACTGGTGCGCAGGGTGCGCGCGGCCATCGGGAAGCGTCCGCTTGCCGTCACCTTCGACCTGCATGCCAACCTGTCGCCGGCGCTCGCGCCGCTGGTGGATATCCTGGTCGGCTACAAGACCTATCCGCACATCGACATGGCGGAGACCGCGACGAAGGCGCTGGCGCTGCTTGAGCGCACGCTCTCCGGCGAGATCCGGCCGGTGGTCGCGATCGCCAAGCCGGGCGCGCTGCTGTTCAGCCACGCGATGCGCACCGATCAGGGACCGATGGCGGAGATCGAAGCCGCCGCCCACGCCCTGGAGTCGCGCCTGGGCCTGCTCGACGCGACACCCTTCGGCGGCTTCACCTACGGCGACACGCCCGCGGCCGGCGCGACCGCCGCGGTGACCGCAGACGGCGACCGCGCGCTCGCCCAGAGCGCGGCCGAGTCGCTGGCCCAGGAGATCGGCCGGCGCCGCGATCGCTTTCGCGTCAGCCTGCCTTCGGCGGCGGCGGCGGTGGAGCAGGCAATGGCACTCGAGGGACCGGTGGCCGTGCTGGAGCCGGGCGACAACCCGCTCTCCGGCGGCGGTGCCGACACGCCCGGCCTCTTTCGCGAGATCCTGCGCCGGCGCCCCGCCGGCAAGGTCGCCTTCGCCTTCTTCTTCGATCCGGCGCTGGTCGAGCGCTGCCAGGCGGCCGGGCCGGGTGCAACGCTGCCGGTCCGTCTCGGCGGGCGGCTTTCCGACGCCTTCGGTCCGCCGATCGAAGCGAGGGCGCGCGTCCTGCGACTGACCGACGGCCGCTTCGTCAACGATGGGCCGATGGAGCGCGGCCTTGCCGTCGATCTCGGCCCGACGGCGGTGCTCGACGTCGACGGGATCGAGGTGGTGGTGACCTCCAGCACCGCGCCGGTCAACGACCCTGGCTGGTTCCGTCTGCATGCGATCGAGCCCCGCGCGCTTCGCCTCTTCGGCGTCAAGGCGAAGAACCACTTCCGCGCCGCCTTCGGCCGGACCTTCCTGCAGCTGATCGACTGCGACACGCCGGGACCGAGCGGTCTCGATCTCGCCGCGCTGCCATTCCGTCACTTGCCGAAGGCCTTGCTCGAAGATCACCTCGGCTAGTCCGCTCTTGCCGGCAACGCGCCGCTGCCGCTAAGTGCCAGTGCACGGCGGGAGGGGAACATTTCCAGTTTCACGGTTTGGGAGTGGGCGCTCGCCGGCTACTGCGCGCTGCTGCTCGTCTGGGACCTGACGGCAGTGGTCAGCGCGGTCATGCGCGTTCGCCTGCCGCGCAATCCGCCGACCCTGGAGACCGGCCCCGCGATCGCGGTGCTGGTCGCCTGCAAGGGTGAGAGCGAGCACTCGCGCAAGTTTTTCCAGCACCTGATGGCGCAGCGCTACCGGCCCTTTCGGGTGATCCTGGCGGTGGAGAGCGCGACCGACAGCGCGCTCAACCTGCTGCGCCTGCCCGGCGTGACAGAGCGCACCGAAGCGGTGATCGCAGGGCAGGCCCACGACAGCAGCCAGAAGGTGGCGAACGTGATCGCCGGGCTGGCGCGGCTGCGGCCGGAGGACGAGATCCTGGTGCTGGCCGATGCCGATCACGTCCCGCCGCCGGATTGGCTGGGCCGCGTGGCGGCGCCGATCGTCGCCGGGACGGTGGACGTGGTGACGGGCTATCGCCTGTCGGTGCCGCGGGTGCCGACCCTCGGAAGCTGCCTGACCGCGGCGATGGACAACGCGATCTGCACCGCGCCGCGTCCGGACTTCCACGTTCTCTGCTGGGGGGGCTGCACCGCAGCCTGGCGGCACAATTGGGAGAAGGCGGGCTTTCGCGAGGGCCTCGAAGGCTCGTTCAACGACGATGTGATGGTGAGCCAGCTCTTCCGGAAGGCGGGCTTCCGCTTCGCCATGCCGCGTCACATGACGCTGCTGACCGAGATCACCTACAGTCTGAAGGGCCTCCTGAACTACGCGCCACGCCAGTACATGCAAGTGCGCTGGTACGCGCCCTGGAATCGCTGGTGGTGCCGCCTGCTGCTGCCGATTCCGGTGCTGGGCTGGACCGCAGCCATCGCCGCGGCGGCGCTCGGGTACGGCTGGGGTTGGGCGACTGTGGCTGCGGGGTTCGCCGCAGCCATCGCCAAGGCCTTCCTGCGTCGCTCGCTGGTGCGTCAGATCGCCGGTGCCGAGGCGCTGCCGCGCTGGCGCTGCGTCTTCTGGTTGACCTGCCTCGCGCCGCCCCTGCTGGCGCTGGTCCACTGTCTGCTTGCGGCCAAGGGGCTCTTCGGCCGCACCGTGGTTTGGGCCGGCACGCGCTACCGCATCGATGCGCCGAAGCGGGTGGTCGTCCTGGACCGTCGGCCCGATCTCGCCGCCTGAACGTCACTCGCCGAGGCGGGGCAGGAACAGGGCGAAGCCAGCAGCCTCGCCGGCGGCAACGTAGCGTTCGTCCAAGAGTCCGGCCACGCGCGCGTCGAGGCGCAGGTAGGCGAGCGCGTCGGGCTCGCGCGGGCCGCCGCGGTGGATGGCCAGCAGGGCCGGGGGGCTCCCGGCGAGGCGGTCGGCCAGTTCGGCGAGAAAGCGGCGCTCGGCCGCGGTCTCGACTTCGCTCAGCGGAGCGCCTTCGAGGCGGCGCTGCCCGACCTGCTGGATCACCCAATAGGGTGGATCGCCGAGCGCCCAGGTGGCGCCGCCGAGATAGGCGGCGACCGTGCCGCTGTGACCGCCGAGGATGGCCACAGGCTGTCCGTGCGCATGTCGGTCGA
>DATEDK010000096.1:0-3735 GCA_035281685.1 Kiloniellales bacterium
GGTCGAAGCGCTGGCAGCGCGACAGCACGGTCACCGGCACCTTGCGGATCTCCGTCGTGGCGAAGACGAACTTCACATGCGGCGGCGGCTCCTCCAGCGTCTTCAGCAGGCCGTTGAAGGCCGCCGTCGACAGCATGTGGACCTCGTCGATGATGTAGACCTTGTAGCGCGCCTCGACCGGGCGATAGCGCACGCCCTCGATCAGCTCGCGGATGTCGTTGACGCCGGTGCGGCTGGCGGCGTCCATCTCGATCACGTCGACCTGGCGGTCCTCGGCAATGGCGCGGCAGATCGCGCAGTCGTCGGTCGGGCCGGCGGTGGGCCCGGCCTTGCCGTCGGGCCCGACGTAGTTCAGCGCCTTGGCGAGGATGCGGGCGGTCGTCGTCTTGCCGACGCCGCGCACGCCGGTCAGCACGTAGGCCTGGGCGATGCGGCCGCTCTCGATCGCGTTGGTCAGCGTGCGCACCAGGGCATCCTGGCCGATCAGGTCGGCGAAGGACTGCGGCCGGTACTTGCGCGCCAGCACGCGGTAGGCGCCGGTGCTGTCGCTGCTGTCGGCCATCGACTGGCGGCCCCGTTGATGGAGAGAGGCGGGAGGCTGGACGATGCGACCCGGAACGAAACTCGTTACGGCTGCTTCCTTCCGGACCTGACCGGGTTGGCGAGGGCTCCGTCCGCCGCCAACCTCCCGCGGCAAAACTAGGGTGGCACGCCTTCCCATGCAAGGAGGACAGGTTGTCCGGCGCCGAGGCCCGTGGCACGGTCGGCGCCCTCATGTCCTCCGCATCGCCGGCGTTCGCCCCACGGCCGCCCAACAAGTACGCCGGTTCCGGCCTCGACCGCCTGCACCTGAAGCGCGGCGACGGCACCTGGTTCGCCCAGGTGCTGGCCGATGTGGCAACCCGCTTCCTGCCGGTCTGGCAGGCGCGCAACCTGGTCGACGATCCGGCCGAGCCGGGTCTCGCCTGGATCGACAACGGCCGCGCGGCCGAGCTCCTTCAGGGCGGCGCGCAGGCGACGCTGCTGGGCCAGCAGGGCGCCGAGCTCTACATCTGCCTGGAGTGCTCGCACCTCGAGACGCCCGACCATGCACCGGCGCTGGCGGGCTGCGGCCACTTCGTCGACCTGCGCACCGTCGGGCCGCTGCTGCCGGGCCCGACCGCGGCGCTGCTGGCGACCGCGCGGGCCTACGCGCAGTGGCACGCGCGGCATCGCTTCTGCGGGCTTTGCGGCAGCCCGACGCAGGTCGAGGAAGCCGGGCACCAGCGCCGCTGCACCAACGCCGCCTGCGGCGCCTCGCATTTCCCGCGCACCGATCCCGCGGTGATCATGCTGATCCACGACGGCCGCGACCGCGCCATCCTCGGCCGGCAGACGATCTGGCCGCCCGGCATGCACTCGGTGCTGGCCGGCTTCGTCGAGCCCGGCGAGAGCCTGGAGGAGGCCGTGGCGCGCGAGGTCAAGGAAGAGGTCGGGATCGACGTCGCCGAGGTCACCTACCACTCCTCGCAGCCCTGGCCCTTTCCCTCTTCGATCATGCTGGGCTTCTGGGCCCGCGCGCTGGACCCCAGGCTGCAGGTCGACCCGCACGAGCTGGAGACCGCGCGCTGGATCAGCCGGGCCGAGATGCTGGCCTCGCCGGAGAACGAGAGCTTCAAGCTGCCGCGGCGCGACTCGATCGCCCGCCGGCTCATCGAAGACTGGCTCGCCGCCACCGCCTGAGGAGTTGTCGTGCGCATCCTCGTCCTGGGACTCCTGCTGATGGCTCACCTTTCCCCTGCCAACGCCGACGACTCGCCGCAGGCGCTCTACGGCCACCTGCCCTACGAGGAGGCGCCGAAGGAGACTCTGGTCGCCTTCTGCCATGGCTCCAGCAACCTCCTGCGCAAGGACGTGGCCCAGGT
The DNA here is from genome assembly GCA_035281685.1 of Kiloniellales bacterium. Taxonomy (GTDB): domain Bacteria; phylum Pseudomonadota; class Alphaproteobacteria; order Kiloniellales; family JACOMY01; genus DATEDK01. The sequence goes on from DATEDK010000096.1 coordinate 1,905, forward strand.
GGTGGCGGTGATGGTCGAGGCGGCGCAGACGGAAGGCGTGACGCTGCGACCGGTCTCCTGCTTCCGCTCGGTCGCCGCGCAGGACTGGCTCTTCTATGGCATCGCCAAGCAGCGCGGGCAGACGCCGGAGCAGCGCGCGCGGGTTTCCGCGCCGCCCGGCCACAGCGAGCATCACACCGGCTATGCCATCGACTTCGGCGACCAGGACCGCGGCGCCGACCTCGACTCGGCTTTCGCCGAAACGCCGGCCGGCCGGTGGCTCCTGGCGCACGGGACGGAATACGGCTTCGAGCTCTCCTTCCCGGACGGCAACGCCCAGGGGGTCGCCTACGAGCCCTGGCACTGGCGCTACGTCGGTACGCCCGAGGCGCTGGAAACCTTCCGCTGGGCCCGCCAGCTCTATCCGGCCAACCCTTCGGTGCCGGGACCCTGAGGTTCTTCGCCGCTTGTGCGCCGCATGGGGCTCGGACAGGATGCCGGCCTGTTTCCGTCCGAGGGATGAGATCGCGATGCCGGCCGCGCAGCCACGCTGGCTTTTCGTCTTCAGTCATCCGAACCACGAGATCGCGGTCTTCGGTCACATGCAGCGGCTGCGGCCGCATCTCGTGTTCCTGACCGACGGCGGCGGCCCGCAGCGCGTGGCCGAAAGTCGGCGCGGGCTGGAACACCTCGGCCTGGCTGAGCACGCGCAGTTCCTGGGTCATCCCGAGCAGTCGCTCTACGCGGCTCTGCTCGCGCGCGACGTCGGCTTCTGGCAGGGGCTCGCGTCCGAGATCGCCCGCGTCGTCGAGCGGGTTCGCCCGGATTGCGTCGCGGCCGATGCCGTCGAGTTCTACAACCCCGTGCACGACATGAGCCTGCCGCTGGCGGAGGCCGCGTTGGCGGAGAGCGCACGGCCGGCGGCGCTCTACGAGGTACCGCTGATATTCGAGAAGGCGAGGGGGGCCTCGGGCGACTACGCAGTGCAGACCCCGCTCGCGGCCGGCGGCGAGGCGATCGAGCTTTCCGCCGACGAATGGGCGAAGAAGATCGGCTGCTGGCGGACGATCTACGGCCAGTTGCGGGCACAGCTCGGTACCGTGATCGATGCAATCGGCGATGGGTCTTTGGCGCGCGAGGTACTGCATCCGGCCCGCGATGCGCTGCGCCAGCCTGCGGCCGAGGAGCGTCTGAGATACGAGGAGCGCGGCCGCAAGCTGCAGGAGCGAGGCGAGGTCGCCGAGGTGATCACGCTGCACGGCCATGTGCGGCCGGTGGTGCAGGCCCTGCTCGGCGGGCGCGCGCGCCGGTGAGCGTGCAGCGGAACGCCGCGGCCCAGGCTTGGCTCGGCGCCGCCCGGGCCCTGCTGGACGATCCGGTGTCGGCGGAGGCCCGCGCTTGGCTCGCGGCCGCGACCGGCCTGCCTGACGGAGCCTTTCCGCCGGCGCCGGAGGGACTGGTCGCCCGCCCGGCGCCCGAGCCGCCTGCGCTTCATCACGCACGGCGTCTGCAAGCCCTGGCCGCCGTGGACAGCGATCCGCTGGAGGTCGCTTGGCACGCGCGCTGGCTCGCCTACGCGCTGGCGCCGGACGATCCCGCCAACCGGCCGAGGGTTAGCGTCGTCATCCCGGTCTACAACCGCCGCAATCAGGTCGTGGAGGCAGTCCGGTCGGTGCTGGAGCAGGACTGGCCCGCGACCGAAGTCGTCGTGGTCGACGACGGCTCGACCGACGATCCGGAGTCGATGCTGGCACCCTGGCGCGCGCGCATCGTCTTCCGGCGCCTGCCGCAGAATGGCGGCGTTTCCGTCGCGCGCAACGCCGCGCTGGCGCTGGCGACCGGCGAGCTCGTT
>DATEDK010000097.1:0-3837 GCA_035281685.1 Kiloniellales bacterium
TAAGGGAGAGCTGAACATGCGGGTGATGAAACGGGGGCTCGTGGCGAGCGCCCTGGCAATCATGCTGGCGCAGGGACCTGCGCTGGCGGCGGCACCGGAATCCAACGAACCGATCAAGATCGTGATGAACAACTGGACCAGCCAGAACGTGTTGGCCACCGTGGTCGGCATGCTGCTGGAGAAGCAGGGCTACACCGTCGAGTACGTGCCGAGCGACACCCAGCTGCAGTTCGCCGCCATGGCGGCAGGCGACCTGCACTTCCAGGTCGAGGTCTGGGAAGGCTCGATGATCACGGCCTACAACGAAGGCCTGGCCAAGGGTCTGGCCGACTACGGCGCGCACGATGCGGTGACGCGCGAGGAATGGTGGTATCCGCTCTATGTGAAGGACGTCTGCCCGGGCCTGCCGGACTGGAAGGCGCTCGATGCCTGCGCCGAGAAGTTCGCCACCGCCGAGACCGCGCCCAAGGGGCGCTTCGTCGGTCCGCCGGCCGACTGGGGCAAGCACTACTCGGAGCGCATCCAGGCGCTCGGCATGAACTTCCAGGAAATGGCGGTCGGCCAGGCCGCGACCCTCTGGGCCGAGCTGCAGGCGGCCTATGACCGCAAGGAGCCGGTGGTGCTGTTCAACTGGACGCCCAACTTCATCGAGGCGAAGTTCGAAGGCGAGTTCGTCGAGTTCCCCGACTACGAGGCGGAGTGCCTGACCGACGCGAAGTGGGGCATCAACCCCAACTCGGTCTACGACTGCGGTGCGCCGAAGAGCGGCTGGCTGCGCAAGGCCGGCTGGAAGGGCCTGAAGGATACCTGGCCGCAGGCCTCCGATTTCCTGATGAAGGTCAACTTCAACAACGCGCAGATCGCCCAGGCCGCGGCGATGGTCGACGTCGACGGCCTCTCGGTCGAAGACGCGGCCGCGAAGTGGATCGCGGAGAACGAGGCGGTTTGGAAGGCGTGGATGCCGAACTGAACCGTCTGCGGTAGACAGGCCGGGCGCTCCGCCGGGCGCCCGGCCTGTCGCTTTTCTGCCTTGGCGCCGTCGCCGGACTTGACCCGGCGGTCCAGCGAAACAAGAAACTTGAGAGCCCGGGCGCCACCCGGGCCTGACGATTGCCGGGAGAGGCTCCCATTTCCGATCCGTCCGGCCAGCCGAAGATCCAGTGCAGCGGCCTGTGGAAGCTCTACGGCCGCGAGCCGGCCGCCTTCCTCGCGCGCCACGACGGCCGCCCGACGCTCGAGGCCTGCAAGGACGAGGGCTACATCGCGGCGGTGCGCGACGTCTCCTTCAGCGTGCCGGCGGGCGAGATCCTCGTGGTCATGGGCCTCTCCGGCTCCGGCAAGTCGACGCTGGTGCGCTGCCTTTCGCGCCTTATCGACCCGACCGCGGGGCAAGTGCTTTTCGAAGGCCAGGACATCACCCAGGCCGACGAGAAGGCGCTGATCGAGCTGCGCCGGCACAAGATGGGGATGGTGTTCCAGAACTTCGGCCTGCTGCCGCACCGCACGGCCCAGCGCAACGTCTCCTTTCCGCTGGAGATCCAGGGGGTGCCGCGCGCCGAGCGGGAGCGCAAGGCGGCAGCGCTGCTCGAGCTCGTCGGGCTGGGTGGCCGCGGCGGCTACTTCCCGCGCGAGCTCTCCGGCGGCCAGCAGCAGCGCGTCGGCATCGCGCGCAGCCTGGCCGTGGAGCCCGACCTCTGGTTCCTCGACGAGCCCTTCTCCGCGCTCGACCCGCTGATCCGGCGCGAGATGCAGGACGAGTTCCTGCGCCTGCAGCGGCTCCTCAAGAAGACCATCGTCTTCATCACGCACGACTTCGATGAGGCCGTCCGGGTGGCCGACCGTATCGCCATCATGCAGGACGGCGCCGTCGTGCAGCTCGGCACGCCCGAGGAGCTGGTGACCGCGCCGGCCGATCCCTATGTGGCCGAATTCACCAAGAGCGCGCCGCGCGGCAAGCTGATCTCGGCCGCCGGCGCCATGCTGCCGCTGAACGGTGCGTTGCTGCCCGACGTGAACCTTCGGGGCGAGCCGATCCGCGGCGCCACCAAGATCGAGGAGGCGGCCGCGCGCGTGCTGCGGTCCGATGCGCCGCTCGTCGTCGTCGATCTTGCCGGGCAGCCGATCGGCCTGCTGACCCGTGCGCGGGTGATCGAGGTGCTGTTCGGGAAGCCGCCCGCATGACCGACCAGGCGGCCGCCGCACGCCTGCCGGGCGCGCCCGTCCTCTCGCGCAGTCGCCGGTACCTTCTGCTGGCCGTTCTGGTGGCGGTCGCGACGGTGCTGCTCAGCAGGGCGTTCCCCTGGCTGGCGCTCTGGCCGGAAGCATGGGTGCCGCCGATCAAGACCTGGATCACAGGGGGCCTGGATTGGCTGGCGAACGAGGCCGACCTCGGCCTCTTCACCTTCAAGCAGCTGACGCGCGGCGTCGCCTGGCTCCTCGAGCAGCCGCTCGAGCTGGCGGAGGCGCTGCTGTACCAGGGCTTCCGCGACCTGGACATCGGCCCGCTCCCCTGGATGGTCATGCTGGCCGGCGTGACGATCCTCGGCCATGCGCTGGGCGGCTGGAGGCTGGCACTGCTCTGCGCGGTCTCGGTCCTCTACATCGCGGTCTTCGGGCTCTGGGCCGATTCCATGCGCACGCTGGCGCTGGTGATCATCACCGTGCCGGTCGCCGCAGTCGTGGGACTGCTGCTCGGCATCCTCGCGACGCGCTATCGCCGCGCGGAGGCCGTGCTGACCGCGCTCTTCGACCTGATGCAGGCGGTGCCGCACCTGGCCTATCTCGCGCCGGTCGCGGTCTTTTTCGGCTTCGGTGCCGTGCCGGCGATGATCGCCTCGGCGCTCTTCGCGCTGCCGCCGATGGCGCGCTGCGTCATTCTCGGCATCCGCACGGTGCCGAAGGACGTGATCGAGTCCGGCCGCATGTCGGGCTGCACGGCGCGGCAGATGCTCTGGCGGGTCGAGCTGCCGTCCTCGCAGCCGACGCTGCTGCTCGGCCTCAACCAGGTGGTGATGCAGACCCTGGCGATGGCGGTCATCGCCTCGCTGATCGGCGCCACGGGGCTCGGCCACAAGCTGTTGTTCTCGCTGCAGCAGCTGCAGATGGGCAAGGCGATCGAGAACGGCGTCGCCATCGTGCTGATCGCCGTGGTGCTGGACCGGCTGACGCAGGCCTGGGCCCGGCGCGTGGCGGCGGCACAGCACCGCGTCGGCGGCTGGACCGAGCGGCACCGGCACCTCCTGCTGTTCCTTGCCATCGCCGCCGTGGTCCTGCCGCTGTCGCTCTGGCTGCCGGACTTGAGGCAGCTCTCCAAGGGCCTGACCACCACCACGGCGCCCTTCTGGGATACAGGCATCCGCTGGCTCTCCAAGAACCTCTTCGATGCTTTGGCCCTGCTGCGCGACGACTTCACCGTCTACGTGCTGATCCCGATCCGCGATGCCTTCCTCTGGCTCCCCTGGACGCTGGTGGCGGGGCTCGTCGCGCTCGCCGCCTGGATGCTGGGTGGACTGCGGCTGGTGGCGCTGACGCTCGCGCTCCTCATGCTGATCGTCGTGGTCGGCCTCTGGCGGCAGGCGATGCTGACGCTCTATCTGACCACGCTCGCGGTCATCATCTGCATGGCGATCGGCGTGCCGATCGGCATCTGGTCGGCCAGGCGCCCGCGCGCGGCGCGCGTGGTGATGGCGATCTGCGACACGCTGCAGACCTTCCCCTCCTTCATCTACCTGATCCCGGTGATCATGCTGTTCCGCGTCGGCGACCTCGCCTCGCTGATCGCGATCCTGGGCTACGCCGTCGTGCCGGCGATCCGCTTCACCTATCTCGGCATCCTGC
>DATEDK010000098.1:0-4064 GCA_035281685.1 Kiloniellales bacterium
ATCGAGGGCATGGCGAATGCCGACGGCACGCTCTCCGCGCTGCAGGAGGGCTTCCGGCAGATGCATGGTCTGCAGTGCGGCTTCTGCACGCCCGGCATGATCCTGCGCGCACACCGCCTGTTGCAGGAAAACCCGCAGCCGAGCGAGGCGGAGATCCGCGCCGGCATCTCCGGCAACCTCTGCCGCTGCACCGGCTACCAGAACATCGTGCGAGCGATCCAGTACGCCGCCGCGAAGCTGGCGGGCGTCGAGTTTTCGGAGGCGGCGCAATGAACGACCAGTCGCCCACCCGCGAACAGCGCGAAGCCCGCCTCGAAGGCATGGGCTGCAAGAGGAAGCGCGTCGAGGACGTGCGCTTCACACAGGGCAGGGGCAACTACGTCGACGACCTGAAGCTGCCGGGCATGCTCTACGGCGACTTCGTGCGCTCGCCCTACGCGCATGCGCGCGTGACGCGCATCGATTCTTCCGCCGCGATGAAGGTGCCGGGCGTGCTGGCGGTCCTGACCGCCAAGGAGCTGCACGGCGTCAACCTCGCCTGGATGCCGACGCTGGCCGGCGACGTGCAGATGGTGCTGGCCGATGGCAAGGTGCTCTACCAGAACCAGGAGGTCGCCTTCGTCGTCGCCACCGACCGCTACGCCGCGGCCGACGGCGCCGAGGCGGTCGAGGTCGACTACGAGGAGCTGCCGGTCCTGATCGACCCCTTCCAGTCGATGCAGCCGGGCGCGCCGATCCTGCGCGAGGACATCAAGGACAAGAAGGAAGGGGCGCACGGTCCGCGCAAGCACCCGAACCACATCTTCGAGTGGGCGGTCGGCGACAAGGAGCTGACCGACGCCGCCTTCGCCAAGGCCGAGGTGACGATCAAGGAGCTGATCTCCTACCAGCGCGTGCATCCCTCGCCGCTGGAGACCTGCCAGTGCGTCGCCTCCTTCGACAAGATCAAGGGCGAGCTCACGGTCTGGGGCACCTTCCAGGCGCCGCACGTGATCCGCACCGTCGCCTCGCTGATCTCGAAGATCCCCGAGCACAAGATCCACGTGATCGCGCCGGACATCGGCGGCGGCTTCGGCAACAAGGTGGGCGCCTATCCGGGCTACATCTGCGCCATCGTCGCCTCGATCGTGACCGGCCAGCCGGTGAAGTGGGTGGAGGACCGCATCGAGAACCTCACCACCACGGCCTTCGCGCGCGACTACCACATGACGACGGAGATCGCCGCGACCAAGGCCGGCAAGGTGACCGGCCTGCGCGTCCACATCCTGGCCGACCACGGCGCCTTCGACGCCTGCGCCGATCCCTCGAAGTGGCCGGCCGGCTTCGCCAACATCGTGACCGGCAGCTACGACTTCCCGGTCGCGCATCTCGTCGTCGACGGCGTCTACTCGAACAAGGCGCCGGGCGGCGTCGCCTACCGCTGCTCCTTCCGAGTGACCGAGGTGGCCTACTGCATCGAGCGCGCGATGGACATCCTGGCGCAGAAGCTGGGCATGGATCCGGTCGAGCTGCGCCTGAAGAACTTCATCCGCCGCGAGCAGTTCCCCTACCAGTCGGCGCTCGGCTGGGAGTACGACTCCGGCGACTACGAGACCGCCATGCGCAAGGCGATGCAGGCGGTGGACTACGCCGGGCTGCGCCGCGAGCAGGCGGCCAGGCGCGAGGCCTTCAAGCGCGGCGAGACCCGCGAACTGATGGGCATCGGCGTCGCCTTCTTCACCGAGATCGTCGGTGCCGGCCCGTCGAAGAACTGCGACATCCTCGGCATCGCGATGTTCGATTCGTGCGAGATCCGCGTGCACCCGACCGGGGCCGCGATCGCGCGCATGGGCACGAAGTCGCAAGGCCAGGGGCACGAGACCACCTACGCGCAGATCATCGCGACCGAGATCGGCATCCCGGCCGCCGACATCATGGTGGAGGAGGGCAACACCGACACGGCACCCTACGGGCTCGGCACCTATGGCTCGCGCTCGACACCGGTGGCGGGTGCGGCGATCGCCACGGCCGCGCGCAAGATCCGCGCCAAGGCGCAGATGATCGCTGCCTGGCTGCTCGAGGTGCACGAGGACGACCTCGAGTGGGACATCGACGGCTTCCGGGTGAAGGGGCTGCCGGAGAAGACGAAGTCGATGAAGGAGATCGCCTGGGCGGCCTATCACGCGGTGCCGCCCGGCATGGAGCCCGGGCTGGAGGCGGTCAGCTACTACGACCCGCCGAACATGACCTATCCCTTCGGTGCCTATATCTGTGTCATGGACATCGACGTGGACACCGGCGAGTTCAAGGTGCGCCGCTTCTACGCGCTCGACGACTGCGGCACGCGCATCAATCCGATGATCATCGAAGGGCAGGTGCACGGCGGGCTGACCGAGGCCTTCGGCATCGCCATGGGCCAGGAGCTGCGCTTCGACGAGCTCGGCAACTGCCTCACCGGCTCGTTCATGGACTACTTCATGCCGACTGCGGTCGAGACGCCGAAGTGGGAGACCGACTACACGGTCACCCCCTCGCCGCATCATCCGATCGGTGCGAAGGGCGTGGGTGAAAGCCCGAACGTCGGCGGCGTGCCCTGCTTCTCGAACGCGGTGAACGACGCCTTCGCCTTCCTCGGCTCGACGCACATCCCGATGCCGCACGACTTCTGGCGCATCTGGGAGGCGGCCGACCGCCTGGGCCTGCATCGCTAGGGAGCCATGACCCGCGAGGAGATCGCCCAGGGTCTGGCCGCAACCGGCTACATCGCCGACGACGGCCTCGCCCTGGCGCTCCATCTCATGGAGCTGCTCGGCCGGCCGCTCCTGATCGAGGGCGAGGCCGGCGTCGGCAAGACTGAGGTCGCCAAGGCGCTGGCCGCCCTGAAAGGTGCGCGGCTGATCCGCCTGCAGTGCTACGAGGGCCTCGACCAGTCGACCGCGCTCTACGAGTGGAACTACCAGCGCCAGCTCCTGGCGATCCGCGTGCGCGAAGGACGCGGCGAGGCGGCCGGCGACATCGAGCGCGAGATCTTCTCCGAAGACTTTTTGCTGGAGCGTCCGCTGCTGGCCGCGATCCGCCAGGCCGAGCCGCCGGTGCTGCTGATCGACGAGGTGGACCGCGCCGACGAGGAGTTCGAGGCCTTCCTGCTCGAGCTGCTGTCGGATTTTCAGGTGAGCGTGCCGGAGCTGGGCACGATCGTGGCGGCGAGCCGACCCTGGGTGGTGCTGACCTCGAACGCGACGCGCGAGCTCTCCGACGCGCTGCGCCGGCGCTGCCTCTACCACTACCTCGACTTTCCCGACGTCGAGCGCGAGGCGCGCATCGTGCTGGCGCGCATCCCCGGCATCGCCACGGCCCTGGCGCTGCAGATCGCGCGGATGGTGGAGCTCGTGCGCAAGCAGGAGCTGCGCAAGGTGCCGGGCGTGGCGGAGACACTGGACTGGGCGGCCGCGCTGGTCGGGCTCGGCGTCAAGGATCTGCGCGCCGATCGGGAGACCGCGCTGGAGACGCTGACTTGTCTCTTGAAGACGCAGGAGGACCGCAGCCGCCTCACCCGCGAGGTGGCCGAGCGCCTGCTGGGGAAGGTCGCATGAGCCGCCGCCCGTCGCCGCCCGATTCCGTCGCCGCCGAGGAGCTCGGCCGGCGCATCGCACGGCGCCTGACGGGCTTCCTCCATTTGCTGCGACAGCACGGCTTCGTGGTCGGCCAGCGCGAGAGTGCCGATGCGCTGCGCCTCCTCGCCTCGCCGCTGGGCGAGCGGTCCGCGCTGCTGCAGGGCGCCCTGCGGGCGCTGCTCTGCACCAGGCTCGCCGAGTGGCGCCGCTTCGACGAGCTGTTCCAGGCGCACTGGCTGGGGCGCGGGATGAAGGCAGCGGTGCGCCTTACCGGCGGCGGGGCCAGGCCACGCACCCTGCGCGAGCTCGCCGTCGGGTCGAGCGCGACTGCCGAACGGGCCGGCGCGGTCGAACTGGCCGAAGGCGGCGAGAGCGAAGACGCTGGCGGGCGCGGTAAACGCGAAGGGGCGTCGCGTCGCGAGAGCCTGGAGCGCACCGACTTCCGCAAGCTGGCGGACCCCGACGCGCAGG
>DATEDK010000099.1:0-2606 GCA_035281685.1 Kiloniellales bacterium
GCTTGGCCGAGCAGGTCGGCGTGAAGGCGCCGGGCAGGCCGAAGACAACCACGGTCTTGCCCTTGAACAGCTCATCGGTCGTGATCTCCGCCGGGCCGTTCGCGGTCATGTGCTTCACCCGCGCGTTCGGGATCCTATCGCCCACCTTGATCATCAGGCCTCTCCTCCTGTTGTCCTGCCGCCCCAGGGCACGGATGCCTCGCCGGGCGCGCCCGGAAGATAGGGCGGCAGCCGCTCCCTTCCAAGCTCAACTCCGGCCGGCCCGGGCGAGGGCTTCGAGCACCGCGCCCTCGTTCAGGAGCTCCGGCAGGGGAATGCCGCCGGGCACGCCCGGGCCGAAGACGACGTTGAAGGGGATGCCGTAGCGCCCGAAGCGCTCGAGGAAGGCGGCGATCGCCGGATCCGGCCGCGTCCAGTCGGCGCGCATGGCAACCACCTCGTCCTCGCTCAGCGCGCCCTTGACGCTCTGCAGGTCGAGCACCAGGCGCTTGTTGGCGAGGCAGGTGACGCACCACTCGGCGGTCACGTCGACGAAGACCGTGTGCCCCTCGGCCACCAGCCGCGGGATCGTCTTGTCGTCGAAGGCGACCCAACCCTCCTCCAGGGCGGCCGTCGCCGGCCGTCCCGGCAGGGTCAGCGGCAGCGCGACGCCGAGCGCCGCAAGCAGCAGCGCCAAGCCGGCAAGCGCGGGACGAAAGGCCGGCCGAGCGAAGCGCCGCCATGCCAGCAGCGCCAGCAGGGCCAGCAGCAGGAGCGCCAACGGCAGCGCCGTGCCGAGTCCTTCCTGGCGCCAGAGAATCAGGATCAGCCAGGTCGCCGTGCCGACCAGCAGCATGCCGAGCACGGCCTTCAGCCAGAGCATCCACCGGCCGGGTCGCGGGAGGCGCTGCGCCATGCCCGGGAAGAGCGCCACCGCAAGATAGGGCAGCGCCAATCCGACCCCCAGCGCCGCGAAGATGGCCAGGATCTCCGCCGTGCCGTGCGAGAGCGCGAAGCCGACGGCCGTGCCGAGGAAGGGCGCCGAACAGGGCGTCGCCAGCAGCGTGGCGAGAAAGCCGGTGAGGAAATGGCCGGCGAGACCCCGATCCTGACTGTTCCGCTGTCCGTCCAGCCGGGCCACCGCGCCCGGCAGCGGCACGGTGAAGAAGCCGAAGAGGTTGGCGGCGAAGAGCGTCATCAGCACGGCCATGGCGGCAAGGAACAGCGGCGCCTGGAACTGCAGGCCCCAGCCGATCGCGGTGCCGCCGGCGCGCAGCGCGATCAGCAGCGCCGCCAGCGCAAGAAACGAGACGACGATGCCGGCTGCGGAGGCAAGGAAGCCGCGCCGGATCTCGCCCCGCTCGCGTCCGCCCTGGCCCACCACCGAGAACAGTTTCAAGGACAGCACCGGCAGCACGCAGGGCATGAGGTTGAGAATGAGGCCGCCGAGCAGCGCCAGGCCCAGCATGGCGGCGAGGCTCGCAAAGTCGCTCCGCACGAGCTGCACCGGCACGTCGCCGACCGCCGCGGAGAGCGCGCCCTCCGGCACCACGCTCGCCTCCATCGCGCGGGCCTTGTCGACCAGGGTCAGGTGCAACGCCTCGCCTTCCAGCGGCCGGTTCACCTGCGGTCCCAGGATCACCGGCACCTCGATGCTGGCCGTCTTCCTGTCGGCCTCGAGCGTGACCTCCGGCTTGCGGAAGAGATAGCCCGGCGGACCTTCGACGATCAGGTCGGGCACGTCGAAGGGTACGAGCGAGGTCGCCTCGACGAGGAGCCGCGGCTCGTCGACGCTGCCCTCGAGCCGGGCCTCACCCAGCGACAGGCCGACGGACTCTCCATTGCCCGGCACCCGCGCACGGTAGCGCTCGATGCGATAGCCGTTCGGCGAGGGGAGCGCCTGACCGGCGGGGAGATGCAGCCAAAGCCGCGCCTCCAGCGGGATGCAGATGTCCTCGCAGACCATGTAGGTCAGCGCCGCGTTCAGCGTCACCGGCTCGCCCGGGCGCTCGGGATGCAGCACCAGCGGGAAGATCACCTCCTCGGCGTAGCCGAAGGTGTCGAGGCCGAAGAGCGTGAAGCGCTCCGGCGCCGGCCAGAGGAAATCGAGCGCCGCGACGTTCTCCGAGTCGCTCCAGTCCAGCGTCGGCGGCACGCCGGCGTCGCCCGGCGAGCGCCAGTAGGTCTTCCAGCCGGGTGTCAGCGCGATCTCGAGCCCGAGGTCGAGAGTTTCGGCATCGCCCACCGCCGGCGCGGCCGCGATCAGGCGCGCACGCGCGACCTCCGATTCGACCCAGGAACTCTCCGCCGCCTCAACGGCGTTGACGAGAGCGACGAGGGTGAGGAGGGAGAGAAACAGAAGCGAGCGCAAGCGGATCACGCGGGACAACATCCTCAAGTTGGCGCCGGGCGTGCTATATATAGGGCGAGCCTGCCACGCGCGGGTCACAATCCCGTGTCGGAATGTCTCATCGTGGCAGGCCAGGAACGGAAGGGCGGCCATGTTAGGCAAGGACGGCTACCTCACGGGTCAACTTCTGATCGCCATGCCCGGGATGCGGGACCCGCGTTTCGCCCGCTCCGTCGTCTATCTCTGCGCCCACAACGCCGAGGGCGCCATGGGGCTG
>DATEDK010000100.1:0-2373 GCA_035281685.1 Kiloniellales bacterium
TGAAGGTGCGCGCGGCGGCGGCATTGTCCATGACCTCGATGCCGATGCCGCGGGTCAGGCAGGCGGCCATCACGGCCGGCGCCGGGAAGCGCAGCTGCGCACCGCTGCCCAGCAGGACCACCGCGGGCTGCAGCGCCAGCAGCGGGTCGAGGTCGGCCGGTTCGAGCTCGGCGACGGCGCGCGGGCGCCAGTCTTCGATCAGTTCGTTGGGCGCGAGGATGAAGCTGCGCTCGAGCCGGCGGTCGTTGACCAGCGCCGCTTCGCCCGAGGCGCCGCGCAGCGAATAACGGAAGTCCGGGTTTTCGAGCGTCAGCTGCACGGCTAGGCCCGGGGCAGGATCACCTGCGCGTTGTCGCGGCTGCGCCGGTACAGCAGCGCGACGTGGCCGATCCGGCCCACCAGCGCGGCCTGCGAGCCGGCGACCAGCTCGTCGATCCAGGCGTCGCGACCCTCCCGGTCCTCGGCGGCGACCCGCACCTTGACCAGTTCGTGCTGCTCCAGCACCTGGTCGAGCTCGGCCAGCAGCGACGGCGTCACGCCCTTCGCGCCGACCTGCACCAGCGGCTTGAGCGCGTGCGCGAGGCCGCGCAGGTAGCGCTTCTGCGCGTTGTTCAGGGGGGTGGACATGACGATCGGGCCGGGGAGGAACGGGGGCGGAAGGGTATCATGGGGCTCGATTCCCGCCGGTTGCACCGACCCATGGCCGCCCGAAGCAAGAGCAGCCAGCGCTGGCTGAAGGAGCACTTCGCCGACCCCTTCGTGAAGAAGGCCCAGGCCGACGGCATGCGCTCCCGCGCCGCCTACAAGCTCGAGGAACTGCTCGAGAAGGACCGCCTGCTCAAGCCGGGCATGGTGGTGGTGGACCTCGGCGCGGCGCCCGGCGGCTGGTCCCAGGTCCTGCGCCGGGCGCTGCGGGACCGCCAGGGCAACGACGACGGCCGGGTGATCGCGATGGACATCCTGGACATGCCGCCGATCGCCGGGGTCGAATTCGTTCACGGCGATTTCAGAGAGGCCGAGGCACTGTCCCGGCTGGAGGCCCTGCTGGGCGACGCCCGGGTGGACCTTGTGTTGTCGGACATGGCCCCCAATATGACCGGAGTGGACACCGTCGACCAGGCAAGAGCGATGTACCTGTCTGAACTGGCTCGGGATTTTTCCGAGGCCCACCTCAGGCACGGGGGCGATTTCCTGATCAAGCTGTTCCAGGGCGAGGGCTTCGACGCCTACATCGCCGATTTGCGAAAGCGCTACGCGAAGCTGCAGATCCGCAAGCCTGCGGCCTCGCGCCGCCGATCGAACGAAGTGTATGCACTTGCCACCGGCAAGCGGCATTGACGTGGACCGACGTGGATGAATGACCTCGTGAAGAACCTGCTGGTGACGCTGGCCGTAGCGCTGGTGCTGTTGACCGTGTTCCAGACCTTCTCCCGCCCGCAGGCCGCCGCCTCGCAGGAGGTCACCTACACGACCTTCCTCGAGGAAGTGCGCGCCGACAAGGTCGGCAAGGTCGAGTTCGCCGACGCCTCGTCGGCGGGCGGCACCACGGTGCTGAGCTTCGAGCGCAAGGACGGCAGCAAGGGCTCCGCCTTCGGCCCCTACGACCGCGAGCTGATCAACGACCTGGTCAACCACAAGGTCGAGATCGTGCAGGCCAAGCCGGACAACCGGCCCTCGCTGTGGGCGATCGTGGCGACCTTCCTGCCCTACGTGCTGTTCATCGGCATCTTCATCTACTTCATCCGGCAGATGCAGCAGGGCGGCAGCCGCGGCGCCATGACCTTCGGGCGCTCGCGCGCCAAGCTGCAGGGCGAGAACGAGGTGAAGGTGACCTTCGCCGACGTCGCCGGCTGCGACGAGGCCAAGGAGGAGGTCGGCGAGCTGGTGGAGTTCCTGCGTGACCCGGGCCGCTTCCAGAAGCTGGGCGGGCGGATCCCGCGCGGCGTGCTGATGGTCGGTTCCCCCGGCACCGGCAAGACCCTGCTGGCCCGCGCCATCGCCGGCGAGGCCAAGGTGCCGTTCTTCTCGATCTCCGGTTCCGACTTCGTCGAGATGTTCGTCGGCGTCGGCGCCTCGCGCGTGCGCGACATGTTCGAGCAGGCCAAGAAGCACGCGCCCTGCATCATCTTCATCGACGAGATCGACGCGGTGGGCCGCCACCGCGGCGCGGGCCTGGGCGGCGGCCACGACGAGCGCGAGCAAACGCTCAACCAGCTGCTGGTCGAGATGGACGGCTTCGAGGGCGGCGAAGGCGTGATCGTGATCGCGGCGACCAACCGGCCCGACGTGCTCGATCCCGCGCTGCTGCGCCCGGGTCGCTTCGACCGCCAGGTGGTGGTCGGCCTGCCGGACGTGAAGGGCCGCGAGCAGATC
>DATEDK010000101.1:0-7095 GCA_035281685.1 Kiloniellales bacterium
GCGCCGCTGCTGGGACCGCGGCTCGCCGCCATGCTGGGCCTGGCGCCGCGGCGCCTGCCTTCGCCCTCGCCGGTCGACCGGCCGCAGGTCTTTCCGGCCGAGGGCGCCCGCCGCAGGCGCGTGGCTTTGCTCGCCGGCTGCGCGCAGCAGGTGCTGGCGCCGGAGATCAACGAAGCGACGATCCGCCTGCTGACGCGGCATGGCTGCGAGGTGGTGGTGGCCAGGGGTGCGGGCTGCTGCGGCGCGCTCACCCATCACCTGGGGCTGGAGAAGCTCGCCCTGCAGAGCGCCGAGGCCAATGTCCAGGCCTGGCAGCGCGAGATCGCGGGTGAAGGTCTCGACGCCATCGTCGTCAACGCGTCGGGCTGCGGGACGATGGTGAAGGACTACGGCTTCCTCTTTCGCACCGACGAGCGGCTGGCGAAGCCCGCCGCCGAGATCGCCGCACTCGCGCGCGACGTCAGCGAGCTGGTGGCCGAGCTGGAGCTGGCGCCGGTCCGCCCGCTGCCGCCGCTGACGGTGGCCTACCACTCCGCCTGCTCGCTGCAGCACGGCCAGAGGGTGACGGAGATTCCCAAGGCGCTGCTGCGCGCGGCCGGCTTCGCCGTGCGCGAGCCTTCGGAGGCGCATCTCTGCTGCGGCTCGGCCGGCACCTACAACCTGCTGCAGCCGGTGCTGGCGCGCCGGCTGCGCGACCGCAAGGTGGCGAACCTCGAGCGCACCGGCGCGGCGGTCATCGCCACGGGCAACATCGGCTGCATCGCGCAGATCGCCGCCGGCTCGGCACTGCCCGTGGTGCACAGCGTCGAGCTCCTGGACTGGGCGACCGGCGGTCCACCCCCGCGGGCCCTGGCGAAGCGGATGCTGCCCAGCTAGCGCGCACAGCAGAAGGGCGCGTCCCGGAGGACGCGCCCTTCGCACAGAACAGGCACAGGAGAACTAGTTGTTGGGCTGCCCCAGCGAATTGAGCAGGCCCTGCATGATCAGCATGCCGCGCTCGGAAGCGGAGAGATCGTTCCAACTCCGCTGGTCCCCGGCATCAGCCTGCTGCAGGCGTTGCAGAAGCTTCTCGTCCATCTTGCCGGTGGCCTTCAGGCCCTCGTCCTTCTGGTAGTCCTTCACGCCCTCGACCGTGTTCTGGTCAGCCACGCGGTCGACCCGGCCGACGTCGTAGCCGCGGGCGTCAAGGCGCACCTCCAGCTCCCAGATCTGACGCGGGGTCAGCTGCACGAGCTCGTCGTCGTCATCGCCGTCGTCGTCCGCGTTTCGCAGCGCGACCAACAGCTTGTTGTTGACCTTGCCGGTCACGTCCATGCCGGCATTGGCCTGGAAGTCCTCGATGCCCTCGCGGGTCTCGTCGTCCATCGTGCCGTCGATGACACCCGTGCGGTAGCCGAGGTCGTCGAGCTCGTTCTCGACCTCCCAGACCAGCTGGTTCACCTTGCTGCTGTTGTTCACCACGCTCGAGTTGCGCAGCGCGTTCAGCAGGTTCTGGCTCGCCTTGCCGGTCACCGTGAGCCCCGCGTCCTTCTGGAACGCCGAGATCGCGGCCGCGGCCTGGGCATCGAGCACGCCGTCGATCGTGCCGGCCGCGTAGTTGTGCTTGATCAGCTCGCCCTCGATGGCGGCGATCAGCGTGGTGCCGGTCGTGCCGCCCGAGGCCGTGCCGCCCGCGACGCCGAGGCTCGCCAGCAGCGCCTTGTCGATCGCACCGGTGGCCGTCATGCCGTTGGCGATCTGGAAGGCGCGGATGGCGCCACGCGTGCGCGGGCCGAGCGCGCCATCGGCCGGGCCGGCATCGTAGCCGCGCGAATTCAGCGCCTGCTGCACCGACTTCACCTGGGCGCGATAGTCGACGCCCGGATCGGTGCGGCCGGAGCGCAGCTGCGCCAGCAGCTCGTCGGTGACCCTGCCGTCCACGGTCAGGCTGGCATCGCTCTGGTAGCGCTTGATGGCGGATACCGTCGCGGTGTCCAGCACGCCGCTGATCGAGGGGATGTCGTAGCCGCGCAGTCGCAGCTCGCCCTGCACCTCGGAGATCAGCGTCGTGCTCGGGCCGGTGCTAGGCGCCGGCTGCGGCGTACCGGCCTGCTTGGCCAGCGTCCGCTGCAGGTGCTCATGCAAGGCCACGCTCGGCTCGCCCGAGGCCGGCAGGCCGCTGTCGATCTGGTAGGCGCGGATCGCGGCGCGGGTCTTCGAGCCCATGAGGCCGTCGATCGGGCCCGGCGAGTAGCCGAGCTGGCTCAGCGCCGACTGCACGTTGCGCACCGAGTAGGGCGGGACATAGGCCGTTGTCGACACCGTCGTGCCGCCCGTGTCGGGGGCTGCCGGTGTGCGGAACTGAGCCGCCAAGGTCGTCGCGGTCTGCAACTGGCTTGCGGTCAGCTGCGGCGCCAGGGCGTCGCGCGCCGCGCCCGCCGGGCTGTAGCCCGCCAGCGCCGAGGCGTCGTACCAGGCATAGGCCTGCACGAGGTCACGGTCGACCCCGCGGCCCTCCTGATAGAGACGACCCAGCATGTACTGCGCCGCCGCGTGCCCGGACTCGGCGGACTCCTTGAATTCGATGAAGGCCGAGGTGTAGCGGCCTTCCTGATAGGCGATCGTGCCCTGCTGGTAGTTGGCCAAGGCGAAGCCCGCCATGGTGGCCAGCACAGCGCTCGCCAAGAGGGTCTTCTTCAACATGGCTCTCTTCCCTTAGGAATGTTGTCGCCGTGGTCTCGGCGTCGCAGGAAGTAAGCGTCCCCCGCTGAGGGGCGGTTTTCCGGCCCGCCGAGAAGTTTCCTCCGTAACCCACGACCGCCCCGCAAAGTGCCGCTGCGCCAAGCGAAATATTCTTGGTGTAGCGCGGGGATGTTTTTGGGTGTCACTACGTGTCGCCATGAACAAATCTGGCGAGACTTAGGCAACGATACTCGCTACGCTAGCGATTTGCCTCCGCTTGCGCGCTTAAATATTGGGGACGGCAACGCACGCCAAAAGGCCCACTCTCCGGCGCCTTTGCGCGCTGGAATAATCTCAATAATCCTTCACCCCGCTACAAAGTTCCCCTGAGCTTCTTCACGCTTTATTGCAGAACCGTACAAATGGATGCCATGGCTCCGTACTTGCGCTACGCCGGCGATGCTGGCACCGGCGTCCGCCGGCCGCGCTCATCCCGGCCCCTTGCCGGGCGATCCCTCGAGGGGCTTCTCCGGCCCTCTCTGGGCGAAGAGCGGATGCCGGTTCGTCGAGGTCGAGCCGCCGCTGCCATAAGGACGGGTGATGATCTCCAGCAGGTGCCCGCTGGGGTCGTCGAAATAGACGCCGCGGCCGCCGTCCCAGCTGTTGATCCGCCCGGCTTCGCGCCGACCCGGGTCGGCCCAGTAGCTGAACCCCCGCTCCCGGATGCGGCCGAAGATGGCGTCGAACTCGGCCTCGCTCACCAGGAAGGCGTAGTGCTGCGGATGCACCTCCTCGCTGTCGATGAAGTCGAGCGTGGTCTCCCCGACCTGCACGCCGGAGAAGGGGCCGGCCTTCACCGGTGCGGGCAGCTCCATGAGTTCGCTGAGGAAACGCGCCGCGGCCGCGCTGTCACGGCTGGCAACGATGGTGTGATTGAGCTGGATCGGCACTGGACGCCTCTTTTCCGGCACTCTTGCATTGCCAATCTTAGATATATGAGGCCGCTCTTCGCTTTGCTCCTCCTGCTGTGCCTGTCGGCGCCGGCGGAGGCCGACCAGAAGGACCCACGCCTGCCTGAACTGTTCCAGGCCCTGGCCGGGGCGCCGTCGCCGGAACTGGCGCAGCCGGTCGAGCTGCGCATCTGGGAGATCTGGTTCGAGCATCCCGATCCGGTGATCGTGAAGCTGATGGACAACGCGGTGCGCGCGATGGCGGTGGACGACTACGCCACCGCCGAGCGGGCGCTCGACCAGGTGGTGAAGCTCGCGCCCGATTTCGCCGAGGGCTGGAACCGGCGCGCGACGCTCTATTTCCTCATGGGCCGGATCGACGCCTCGCTGGCCGACATCGACGCCGTGCTGGCGCTGGAGCCGCGCCACTTCGGAGCGCTCTCGGGCCAGGGCCTCTGTTTCCTTGCACAGGAGAACCTCGAAGCGGCGGCCCAATCCTTCGAGCATGCGCTCGACGTGAATCCGCAGATGGAGGGCGCGCGCGCCAATCTCGATGCGCTGAAAGAGATCCTGGGCGACGACATCTAACCCTTTCTCGTCACCCCGGATGCACCGCAGCGCGCAAGCGGTGCGGTGCTGATCCGGGGCTTGCCGCGCTCGACGAGGGGTCCCGGATCTGCGCGGCAGCACTTCGTGCTGCAGCGCGTCCGGGATGACGAGGGGTGGGACTTCAAGGATGCCCGACTCACTACTTGCACCCAGACAATCGCGGCGGGATGAAGCCCGCCGGCATAACACTCATGCCGGGAAGTGCCAGCGGCACAGGGGCTTAGCGTGGTAGCGTCCCGGCCCTTCGCGCCCACAGGATCGGTGCCATGACCCACGCAAGCTGGCGGACACCAACCGTCGTCATCGTCGCGGCCGGGATCGTGCTCGGCCTCTCGATGGGCATCCGCCAGTCCTTCGGCCTCTTCCTGGCGCCGATGACGGAGTACCACCGCATCGGCCAGGCGGAATTCGGCCTCGCGGTCGCCGTGCAAAACCTGCTTTGGGGCGGCCTGACGCCCTTCCTCGGCATGCTGGCGGAGCGCTACGGCACCGGTCGCTTCGTGGCGCTCGGCGGCGTCATCTATGTGGCCGGTCTGCTGCTGATGACCATGCCCGACTCCTTCGTCGCGGTGCATCTCGGCTCCGGCATCTTCGTCGGCTTTGCGGTCGCCGCCGCCGGCTTTCCGCTGGTGCTGGCCGCGGTCGCCCGCTCGGTCAGGCCGGAGCGCCGGTCTCTCATGCTGGGCTTGGCCTCGGCCGGCGGCTCGGTCGGCCAGTTCCTGCTGGTGCCCGGAAGCCAGGAGCTGATCGACTGGCTGAGCTGGCAGGGCGCGCTCTTCGCGCTGGCCGGCCTCTCCTTCCTGATCGTGCCCCTGGCCTACGCGCTCTCCGGCAAGCCCAACGTGCAGATGGGTCCGCAGCAGAGCCTGGGGCAGGCGCTGCGCGAGGCCGGCCGGCATTCCGGCTTCCGCCTGCTGACGCTCGGCTTCTTCGTCTGCGGCTTCCACATCGCCTTCGTGTCGACCTACCTGCCGCGCTACATCGTCTCCTGCGGGCTCGAGGCCGACACCGGGGCGACCGCCCTCGGCATCGTCGGCTTCTTCAACATCATCGGCGGCATCAGCGCCGGATGGCTCGGCCAGCGCCTGCCGCAGAAATACGTGCTGGCGGCGATCTACCTGCTGCGCTCGATCATCATCGCGATCTTCCTCGCCAGCCCGAAGACGGAGCTCGTGGTCTATCTGTTTTCTGCCGGCTTCGGGCTGCTCTGGCTCTCCACCGTGCCGCTGACCTCTTCGCTGGTCGGGCAGATCTTCGGCCCGCGCTACATGGCGACGCTCTTCGGCTTCGTGCTGTTCTCGCATCAGATCGGTGCCTTCTTCGGCGCCTGGCTCGGCGGCTGGTCCTACGACGTCTACGGCAACTACGACGTCGTCTGGCACGCCTCCATCGCGCTCGGCGTCGGCGCGGCCCTCCTGCACTGGCCGATCGCCGACAAGCCGCTGCGGCAGGAACAGCCGGCTTGAGCGCGACGGCGGCGGGTCACGCCGAAGCGGGTCGTGCTGCCGACCAACGCCGCGCCGGCGTTCTCTTCGCCCTCGGTTGCTTCGGCATCTGGGGCTTCGCGGCGCTCTACTTCCGCCAGCTCGACGGCGTGCCGCCGCTGGAGATCCTGCTGCACCGCTCGGCCTGGTCGGTGATCTTCCTGCTGCCGATCGTGCTGTGGAGCGGCAGGCTCGGCAGCATCCGCCGTGCGCTCGTCACGCGGCGCGCCTGGCTCACTTTGCTGCTGAGCGCGACGCTGCTCGCGGTCAACTGGCTGATCTTCATCTATGCGGTCGAGGTCGACCGCGTGCTGGAGTGCTCGCTCGGCTACTACATCAACCCGCTGATGAGCGTGGCGCTCGGCGTCCTGGCGCTGGGCGAACGCCTCGGCCGCCTGCAGCTGCTGGCGATCGGGCTCGCCGCCGCGGGCGTGCTCGTGCTGGCGCTCGAGGGCGACGGCTTTCCCTGGATCGCGCTGTCGCTGGCGGCGACCTTCGCGTTCTACGGCCTCCTGCGGAAGACGATGGCGCTGGGCTCGGCCGACGGTCTCCTCGCCGAGACCCTGCTGTTGCTGCCCGTCATGCTGGGCGGTATGCTCTGGCTCGCGCTCAGCGGCGAGGCTCGTTTCGCCGGAGGCGAGCTCAGGGTCGACCTCCTGCTGGCGGCGAGCGGCATCGTCACTGCCGTGCCGCTCCTGCTCTTCGCCAGCGCGGCGCGGCGCCTGAAGCTCTCCTCGATCGGCATGTTCCAGTACATCGGCCCGACGGTGCAGTTCTTCCTCGCCGTCTTCCTCTTCGGCGAGCCTTTCACCGCCGCCTACGCCATCACCTTCGCCCTGATCTGGCTCGCTGTCGCGCTCTTCCTCGTCGAGAGCTGGCGGCAGACGCGGGCGGCGAAAGCATAGACTCCCTCCACCATGCGCAGCATGGGGGAGGGCTGGGGAGGGGTGTCGACGAAGCAGCTCCCATGGTCGACACCCCCTCCCTAACCCTCCCCCGTGCTTCGCACGGTGGAGGGAATTGAGGGCGCCCTTACTTCACCCGCTCGATCCTGAGCACGTTGGTCGAGCCCGGCGTGCCGAAGGGGACGCCGGCGGTGATGACGCTCTTGTCGCCGGACTGCGCCAGCCCCTCGGCGGCGGCGATGCGGCGTCACACGAGGCTGCAGCCTGCGTCATAGATCGGACGCAATCCCCTGGCTCCGTGGAGCCGAGGGAGGGGCCTCGCGATGAAGCGCAATCTGCTGGCTGCGATCTTGCTGCTCGCCGTCTTCGACGCGCGTGCGGCAGAGCTTTCGCCCGAACAGCAACTGCGCAAGGCGGCGATGCAACTTTGTCTCGAAGCGGTCCTGCCGCAGCACGAAGCCACCGTGCTTCAGGCCGACTGGCTGG
>DATEDK010000102.1:0-7709 GCA_035281685.1 Kiloniellales bacterium
TCCGACTCGCCGCGCTCGACGGTGTCAGCGAGGTTGCCGCGGTCGGCGGCCAAGTGCGCCAGTACCAGGTTGGCGTGGACCCGCTGGCGCTCCGTACGCTCGGCCTCTCGCTCGAGGACGTCGCCGCCGCGCTGCAAGCGAGCAACATGGAGGTGGGCGGGCGGACGGTGGAGCTGGCCGAACGGGAGTACATGATCCGCGGCCGCGGATACGTGCAGGGGCTGGAAGACCTGCGCGCCATCCCCGTCACGGCAGCGCGCGGAACGCCGGTGCTGCTTGGCGACATCGCGACGGTCGAGTTCGGACCCGAGGAACGGCGCGGTCTCGCCGAGCTCGATGGCCGGGGCGAGGTGGTGAGCGGCATCGTGGTCAAGCGTGACGGCGAGAACGCGCTCGCCGTGATCGAACGCGTGAAGCAGGAGATCGCCGAGATCGAGCAGAGCCTGCCGGACGGCATCGCCATCGAGACGGTTTACGACCGCTCAGGTCTGATCGAGCGCTCGATCGCGACGCTGCGCGACACGCTGCTCGAAGAGAGCCTCGTGGTGCTGGCCGTCTGCCTGGTCTTCCTGTTGCACGCCCGTTCGGCCCTGGTGGCGATCGCCACGCTTCCGGTCGGCGTGCTGCTGGCCTTCCTGGCGATGCATCTCCTGGGAATCGGGTCCAACATCATGAGCCTCGGCGGGATCGCCATCGCCATCGGCGCCATGATCGACGCTGCCATCGTGATGATCGAGAACGCCCACAAGCATGTCGAACGTGCCGGTCACGGCAACCGGCGCGCGGCCATCGTCGCCGCCGCGCGCGAGGTCGGCGCCCCGCTGTTCTTCAGCTTGCTGGTCATCACCGTTTCCTTCCTGCCCGTCTTCACTCTGGAAGCGCAGGAAGGCCGGCTCTTCAAGCCGCTGGCCTACACCAAGACCTTCGCGATGGCCGGCGCGGCGCTGCTTTCCGTCACCCTGGTGCCGGCGCTCATGGTGCTGCTGCTGCGCGGCCGCATGCCGCGCGAACGCAGCAACCCGCTCAACCTCGCCTTGATCGCCGTCTACCGTCCGCTGATCTGGCTTGTGCTGCGTGCCAGGGTCGCGACGGTGCTGCTGGCCGTGCTCGCGGTCGCGGTCTCGTTCTCGCCTTGGCGCCAGCTCGGCAGCGAGTTCATGCCCGATATCGACGAAGGCACGCTGATGTTCATGCCGGTGACGCTTCCCGGCATTTCCGTCACCGCCGCTGCCAGTCTGCTGCAGACCCAGAACCGCATCATCGCCAGCTTTCCCGAGGTTGAGCGGGTGCTGGGCAAGGCAGGACGCGCCGCGACGGCGACCGATCCCGCGCCGCTCGAGATGGCGGAGACGCTGGTCGTGCTCAAGCCGCAGGACCAATGGCGGTCAGGCATGACCCTCGACCGCCTCATCGCCGAGATGGACAAGGCGGTAACCCTGCCGGGCGTCAGCAATGCCTGGACCATGCCGATCCGCGCCCGCATCGACATGCTCTCGACCGGCATTCGCACGCCGATCGGCATCAAGGTCTATGGACCCGATCTCGCAGGAATCGAGGAGGTCGCCCGCGCCGTCGAGGCGGCGCTCCGCGACGTTCCGGGCACGGCCAGCGCCTTCGCCGAGCGCACGACTGGCGGCTACTTTCTCGACATCACGCCGGATCGCGCTGCCTTGGCTCGGCTCGGCCTCTCGGTCAGCGACTTCCAGCAGACCATCGCCATGGCGCTGGGCGGCGAGACGCTGTTCACCACAGTCGAAGGCCGCCAGCGATACACCGTGAACCTCCGCTACGGCCGCGCCTGGCGCAGCGATCCGGAATCGATCGGCAACGACGTGCTCGTACACGGAGCCGGAGGCATCGCCGTTCCGCTCGGCCAGGTGGCCACCGTCAAGCTGGCGACGGGCCCCACGACCGTGCGCACCGAAAACGCGCAGCTGGTCAGCTACATCTTCGTCGACATTCGCGGCCGGGATCTCGGCGGCTACGTCGCCGAGGCGCAGCGGCACGTGGCCGATACGGTGGATCTGCCATCCGGCTACCATCTGGAATGGAGCGGCCAGTTCGAGTTCCTGGAGCGCTCCGTCGATCGCCTGGCCATCGTCATCCCGACGACGCTCGCGATCATCTTCCTGTTGCTCTACCTCAACTTCAGGCGGCTCACCGAGACCCTGATCGTGCTGCTTTCCATCCCCTTCGCGCTGACCGGAGGGCTATGGCTCACGTGGTGGATGGGTTTCGACCTGAGCGTCGCGGTCGGCGTGGGCTTCATTGCACTTGCCGGCGTTGCCGCGGAGACCGGCGTGATCATGCTGCTCTACCTCGACCAGGCCTGGCGGCGGCGGCAGGCAGCCTGCATCGCCGAGGGCCGATCCGCAGCGCTGGGCGACCTGCGCCAGGCGATCATGGAAGGGGCGGTCGAGCGCGTGCGCCCGAAGGCCATGACGGTGGTCGCCATCATGGCCGGCCTGCTGCCGATCCTGTGGAACCACGGTGCGGGATCCGAAGTCATGCAGCGCATCGCCGTGCCGATGATCGGTGGCATGGCGAGCTCCGCGGCTCTCACGCTGCTGGTGATCCCGGCACTCTACGCGCTGTGCAAGGGCCGGGAGCTGCGCGCTCGCGCTGCCCCCGTCCTTTTACTCGACGGTCAGTTGGCGCCCGACCCGAGGCTGTCGACGTAGGCGTCGACCAGATTGCGGCCGCGCTCCGTGAGCTCGACGCGGTGGCGGCGCAGGTTGTCGGGATCCTGGCTGCGCTGGATCAGTCCCAGCTCCTCCAGGCGCTCGACCCGCCGCTGGCCGGTCGCCAGCGGACAGCCGACCTGGCGGCAGAGGCCGGAGACCGAGGGTACGCGCCCCTGCAGGCCGCCCTGCGCCAGCGCCATCATGAAGTCCCAGCTCTCGTCATAGGGCGAAAGGTCGGGCTGCAGCCGCCGGCGGATCTCCGCCTGGTTCAGCAGGTTCGCCAGCACGGTCGAGCGCTCGCCGCGCTCGCCGGCCGTGCTGCGCGCCACCGCCGCAGCGCCGCCGCTGTCCTTGGTACTGCCGCGCACCTGCTTCAGCACTTGGCGCACCAGCATGACCGCCAGGCGATCGAGCCGATCCCCTTCGCTCGCCTTCGAGCCGCCCTCCTTCTGGTCCGGTGCCAGAAGCAACAGGGGACGACCCTGTTCGGCCGCCTCCAGCGCCAGCTCCAGGAACTCCGACCACGATGAGGTCTGACCCACCGCGGTTCCCTCGACCTCATCCAAGGCTCCCAAGGCACTTTCCGGGAAGCGATAGGTCAAAACGTTGAAATCGCTATCGCCGCCGCGCGTCGGGTTCCCGCTCCCCGCGCGCAGATGTTCGCTATCCATGTTGAACAAATCCTCCGCCGATGGATTGGGGCCAAAGGGCTGCCGAGGTCCCCCTGCCCGGCTTTCGCGTCCTGCCACGGTGCGAAAGTTGGGTGCACAGTTGCACCCAAAGACAGTTTTAGCAAAAGAAAAACAATGGAGCCGCAATCTTTGCGCCTCAGCAAAATGGGTCGCAAAGCGGGTTCCATTCTCAAGCAAATTATTTGGATGGATAAAAATGATGAGCGTTTTCAATCGATAGAGCGCCATGACCGCCGGGGAGCGACCCGGTTCGCCGCCTTGCCTGCGGCGTGCCGTCGCAGGCCTCCGGGCTATCATGCCAAGGGCTCTGGGACGTTCCGTTGATGGCTGGTGCGGGCGCTACGTATCATGGCGCACGGAAGCGCCGGCAAGGACACCCGCAACGGGTTGTCGCGGCTCGCCGGAGAGGAGGCCTGCGGAAGTCATGGTTGAAGGCGCAGAACCGGCCGGCAGCGGCGGAAGGCCGCGCGAAGGCCGGCGATTCCCCCTGGGCGTCGCAATCGCGTCAGTCGTCGCCGGTTTGCTCCTGGTGGCGCTGCTCCTGCCCCAGGTGCTGCTCTATCCCGACGAACCCGAGGCGCCGCCTGCGCCCGACTACGAGGCGCAGCTTGCTTTGTTGCGTGCGCACAACGAAGCCATGCAGGAGGAGGTCAACCGCCTCGAAACCCTGCTCGGCAGCGGCGTGTGCCGGCTCGAGGACGGCACTCTCAACCAGCCCGGCACCGACCCCGGCGCTGCCCCCGGAACGGCCCCGGGCACGACCCCCGGCCCGGCGCCAGCGCCCGGTACCGCGCCCGCGCCAGCACCCGGCGGCTCCAATACCGGCCTCGAAATCCTCACTCCCTCGCTGGCGGAGGCCACGCCCACCGGCGGCGGCGATCCCGTGCCGCTGCCGACGCTGCTCGACAGCAGCGTCGCCTTGGTGCTGGTGGTGCGCCCGACCGGTGTGGCCACCGGCAGCGCGGTCGCCATCGCGCCGGGCTTCGCCGTCACCAACCAGCATGTCGTCGAAGGCGCCACCGAGATCTGGCTCGCTAGCCACGCGCTCTCCCAGGTGCAGCCGGTCAGCGTGAAGGCCACGCTCGGCGGCGGCGCGCTCGGCCAGCAGGACTATGCCCTGCTCACGCTGCCGGACGGCAGCCAGCTGAGGCCGCTCGTCCTCGCCACTTCGAACGACGCCGTCGAGCGCCTGACGCCGGTGGTGGCTGCCGGTTATCCCGGTATGCTGCTGAACACCGACGAGCAGTTCAAAAACCTGATCCAGGGCAACGCACAGGCGATGCCGCAACTCGTGCTGACGCAGGGGATCGTGACAGTGGTGCAGGAAGGCGGCAGCGTGCCACTGGTCGTGCACTCCGCGCAGCTTTCGCCCGGCTCCAGCGGCGGGCCGCTGGTCGACTTCTGCGGCCGCGTGCTCGGCCTCAACACCTTCGTCACCTCCGACCAGACGGCCGCGCACGTGAACTACGCGCTCTCCGGCACGGACCTCGGCCGGTTCCTGCAGCAGTCCGGCGTGACGCCGGCGACGCAGGACGGCGCCTGCCAGCCGCAGCAGGTCGCCACCACCAGCAGCGCGACGCCCTGAGCGCCGCGATGGTTGCCGCCAAGCGTCTCGTCGCCTCCACGCCGCAGGGCGCGCTGCGCCTGCTCGGCACCGGCGGCACCTACGCGCTGCGCAGCCACACGCAAATCCGCCAATACCTGCGCGCCAGCCTCGGCGAGGAGTACGCGCAGCTCTTCGCCGAGCCTTCGTTCGACAACGCCAACGGCCGCATCGACTGGCTGGCCGAAGTGGACGAGCAGCCGGTGCCGCTGACGCAGCTCGCGGCCGAGCAGGCCGAACCGCTGCGCAAGCAGCTCGCCGAGAAGCGCCAGCGCATCGCCGAGCTGGCCGAGACGCTGTCGCGCCGCGAGCAGCAGTCAGCGATCCTGCTGGGCGAGCTGCTGCGCCAGGCCCTTTCCTATCCCAACGAGGATTCCGTGCTGGCCGCGGGCCAGCGCCTCGTGCTGATCAACTGGGGGGCGGCCGTCGACCGCAGCGAAGCGGAGGCGCCGACGACCAAGCTGACCGCCGCCGGCCGCGCTGCCGTGGCCGCGCCGGTCGCCGTGGCGCCTGTGGCGGCGACCACCGTCGTCGTCGCAGAGCGCCGCACCGCCGCCTACTGGCTCTGGTCGATCCCGCTCTGGATCCTCTTCGCCGCGCTCATGGCCGGCATCTACTACTATCTCCTCGAAGCCTGCGCGGTCAGCGGCGTCGGGCCCGAGGACGACAGCAACCCCTTCATCTCCTTCTGTCCCGGCAAGCCGGTGGCCGCGGCCGAGCCGCCGCCCGAGCTGGCGGCGGCCGAGGCCGACGGCCGCGTGCTGCGCGAGAAGCTGAACCAGCTGGAGATCCAGATCGCCGAGGCGCGTCGGCAGTGTCCAGTGGCACCGGTGCCTGCACCAGGACCGGCACCGGGCGCGCAGTAAGCCCGCGCCGAGCCTGCTAGACTGCCTTCCTACACGAGCAACGAAACGAGCAAGGATGGTCTTTCCCCTGCCCCGTCTCACGTCTCCCGTGGTGCTGGTCCCGGCGAGCGGACTGCAGTTCCTCGATTTCGCCTTCGACGCGACGCGCCTGCCGAAGATCGCCGGCGCCTTCTGGGAGGAGCCCCTGCCCGGCCGCACGGCGCCCGATGGCCGCCCGCTGATCGCGCTGCGCAAGCTCGAGGAGGATGCCGACGGCAACCTCACCTTCTGGGACGACGAGCAGGACAAGCTGCGCAGCGCCCCCGAGGCCGAGAGCTACAAGATCAGCGGCACCAAGGCGCTGGAGGCCTTCGCCGGACAGTGGCTGCCGCTGCCCGTGCTGGCCGTGGGCGAACGCGGCCCGGAGGGCGGCGACCGCCTGCGCCAGGGCCCGGAGACCTGGGCGCGCGTGCTGGTGCAGCCGCTGCCCGACGCCATGGCGGGTGAAGCGACGCACCGCGTCATCATCGCCTTCGACACGCGCATCGACCGCGCGGGCGACCTCGTCGAGGGCGCTGCCTATGCGCAGCCGACCGATCGCGACGCCACCACCGGCACGACCTTCCGCTTCGCGCACCGCCACGCCGACAACGCCTGGTTCCTGAACCGGCCCTGGGTCGCGCAGTGGCTCTACGAAGGCTTCCGCGATCACAAGCAGTCGCTGCGTCCCGGCCGGCCGCTCTCCGAGGACGACTTCCCCTACGTCGGCGAGCACTGGGCGCGCTACGCGACGCTGCTCGACCTGCTCGCCGTGGCGATCGAGCTGCCGAGCCTGCGCCTGGCCGACACGCTCTCGCCGGGTGCCGCGACGCCGGTCGAGGTCGACCTCGTGCTCGACATCGGCAACAGCCGCACCTGCGGCATCCTCTTCGAGGCGCTGGAGACCCGCTTCTCCATGCGCAACGCCTACCGCCTGGAGCTGCGCGACCTCTCGCGGCCCTGGCTGATAGCGGACGAGCCCTTCGAGAGCCGCATCGAGTTCGCGCGCGCCTCCTTCGGGCGCGAGCACATCAGGAGCGGCCGGCCCGAGCTCTTCCACTGGCCGAGCCTGGTGCGCGTCGGCCCCGAGGCGCGACGGCTGGCAAGCGAAGTGCAGGGCACCGAGGGCGCGACCGGCCTCTCCAGCCCGAAGCGCTATCTCTGGGACACGCGGCGCGCGCGCCAGCCCTGGCGCTTCAACATCGCCGAGGCGCCGGCCTGGAACCGCGCGCCGGAGATCGACGGGCCGGTGACCGCGCTGGTGACCGAGGCGGGCGAGGTGATCTCGGCCGAGCCCCTGGCGCCGGGCCAGGCGCCGCCGGTCTCCGCCGTGCTGCCGCTCTTCAGCCGTTCCTCGCTCTACACCTTCATGCTGGCCGAGATCCTGATGCAGGCGCTGATGCAGGTGAACGCGCCGGGCGGCCGGTCGCGCCGACAGCAGGCCGACGTGCCGCGCCGGCTGAAGCGCCTGATCATGACGCTGCCGCCCGCCACCCCGCTCGCCGAGCAGCGCATCCTCAGGAAGCGCATCGAAAGCGCCATCCGCCTGGTCTGGGAGCTGATGGGCTGGGACCTCTCGGACGCGGCGCTGCACCGGCCGCCGCAGGTGATCGTCGACTGGGACGAGGCGAGCTGCACGCAGCTGGTCTGGCTCTTCACCGAGATCACGCAGAAGCTGCAGACCACCGCGCGCGACTTCTTCGAGATCATGGGCCGGCCCCGTGTCCAACCGGGCGGCCAGCCGCCGGCGCCCAGCCTGCGGGTCGCCTCGATCGACGTCGGCGGCGTCACCACCGACCTCATGGTGATGACCTACGGCCTGGAAGGCGAGCGCGCGATCGTGCCG
>DATEDK010000103.1:0-5077 GCA_035281685.1 Kiloniellales bacterium
ACTCGAGCGAGCCGTCCTCGTTGAACCTGGCAACCGAAAGCGTGCCCTCGTCGAGCAGCTGCATGTTCGCCGCCTTGTCGCCCGCCTTGTAGGTGCCGGCGGAAACGAAGCGGTAGACGTAGTCGAAGCGCTCGTCGTCGCCGGTGTAGACCACGACGCGGCCGTCGCCGTTCACGACGATCGAGGCGCCCTCGTGCTTGAGGCGGCCCAGCGCGGTGTGCTTCACCGGCATGGCTTTGGGATCCATCGGATCGATCTCGACCAGCCAGCCGAAGCGGTGCGACTCGTTCGGCTCCTCGTTCACGTTGAAGCGGTCGTAGAAGCGCCCCCAGCCGTACCAGCCGCCGGGCAGGCCGTAGCGCTTGTACGCCTTGGCGTAGGGATGGCCGTCGGCGCCGGAGCCCCAGAAGTAGCCGTTGAAGTTCTCTTCGGCGGTGATGTAGGTGCCCCAAGGCGTCATGCCGCCGGCACAGTTGTTCACCATGCCCAGCACCAGCGTGCCGGTCGGGTCGGCCGAGGTCTTCATCAGGTCGTGGCCGGCGGCGGGGCCGCTCAGCTTCATGTAGGTCGTGCCGGCGGTGATGCGGCGGGCGAACTCGCTCTCCGGCACCACGGTCCACTTGCCGCCTTCCTTCTTGACCTCGACGATCGAGGCGCCGTGCGCGGCCATCTCGACGTCGACCTGATCGAGGGTGAGGCTGGCGAAGTCGTCCTCGCGGATACCGACTCCCGGGAACATCACCTCCTCGGAGGTGTATTCGTGATTGATGCAGAGCAGGCCGTGCTCGGAGCTGCCGTCGATCGGCAGGTAGCCGAGGAAGTCGTTGTTGTAGCCGAACTGCAGCAGCTGTGCCTTGGCGGTCTGCGCCGCCGGATCGAACTCCGGCGCGCCCTTCAGCACGGGGTCGCCCCAGCGGATCAGGATGTCGGCGCTGTAGCCCGGCGCTACGTGATGGGTCTCGTCGACGCCGTGCTCGATCTCCGTGAAGTTCATGTGCGGAGCGGCCGCGGAAGCAGCCCGGGCGGCGCGCGGTGCCACCAGGGCGCCGGAGCCCAGGAGGGCGGCCGCTGCGGTAACGCCCAGCGCGCCCTTGAGGAAGCCACGGCGCCCGAAGCGGGCGGCAATGACCTCGCCCAGCGTCTCGTTCGCGGTCGGGTTGCGACCCTCGTTCTCCGAGGCTTCGAAGGCCTCACTGCGCGTGAGATCCGAATAGTCCCGCAGCGTCATGGTCAAGGCTCTCCTGTCGTTGGCTGCCGCGCCCGGCCTTGGCGGCCGGTTCCCTCGCCCGTGTGGTAGGCGGTGACCTTTTCGTATCGCTGACAGGTGTCTTAAATCTGGATGACACGCCTCCGGAATAATTTTTTGCAGATTTGGTTCCGCTCGCCGCTCAGGCGGTCAGGGCGACTTGGCGCACGTCGATCCGGCCGGTGCGGAAACCGGCTTCGCAGTAGGCGAGGTAGTAGACCCACATCCGCTTGAACCGCTCGTCGAAGCCCTGGGCCGCAACTCGGTCCCAAACGGCCAGGAAACGGTCGCGCCACTGCCGCAGCGTCAGCGCGTAGTGCTGGCCGTAGCCCTGGTCGCCCTGCCACGCCAACCCGGCTCTGGCCGTCTCCTCCTGGAGCCGCCGGCGGCTCGGCAGCAGGCCGCCTGGGAAGACGTAGCGCTGGATGAAGTCGACGCCCTGGCGATAGCGCTCGAAGAGCCGGTCGTCGATGGTGATGATCTGCAGCCCGGCGCGCCCGCCCGGCTTCAGGCTCTCCTTCACCTTGGCGAAGTAGGCGGGCCAGTAGGCCTCGCCGACCGCCTCGAACATCTCGATCGAGGCGAGCGCGTCGTGCTTGCCGCGGTAGTCGCGATAGTCCTGCTTGATGATGGCAACGCGCTCATTCAGCCCCTCGGCCTGCATGCGCCGGCTCGCGGCCTCGTACTGCGCGTCGGAAATGGTGAGCGCCGTCACCTTGGCACCGCGCTCACGGGCAGCGTAGGAGGCGAAGCCACCCCAGCCGCAGCCGATCTCCAGCACGGAGGCGCCGCTGCCGATGTGCGCGACCTCGCAGATCAGCCGGTACTTGTTGTCCTGCGCAGCCGCCAGGTCCTGCCCCTGGCCGAAGACCGCGGAGGAGTAGGTCATGCCGGGATCGAGCCAGAGACGGTAGAAGTCGTTGCCGAGGTCGTAATGGGCCAGGATGTTGCGCCGGCTGCCCGCCCGCGAGTTTCGATTAAGACCGTGCCTTATCTTATTGAAAACGCGCGAGTACCACCGGCCTCCTAATGTTTCGCGCAAGGACTGGTTCACCGCCGCCAGGCGCAGCAGCGCCTCGAGGTCGGGCGTATCGAACTCGCCCGCCATGAAGCCCTCGGCGAAGCCCAGGGCGCCGTGCACCAGCAACCGGCGAGCCAGCCGCGGATTGCGAATAGTCATCGCCGCAGTCGGGCCGGCTTCGCCTCCCGACAGTCGGTGCCTGCTGCCGTCGCTCAGCGTCAGCTCCAAGCACCCGGCAGCAAGGCGCCGGGCCATGCCGAGCAGCGCGCGGTCACCGAGCTTCATTCAACCTTCCCCTGACCTGATGTCGGCGGCGCAGTCTACACCAGCGCGCCCGTCCCGGGCACGGAAGGGTGCTCGACCCGGACCTGCATGTCGCAGGCTTGATCTGCATCAAGGTCCCGGCGCGGTAGGCCACGGGAAAGTAGGTCCTCGAAGGAGACGCGCCATGCTCACGTGGGAAGATTGCCTGGGACTGGTCGACCTGACGGAAGAAGAGATCGCCGTCATCGCCCGTCACGAACACTTGCCGCAGGTGGCCGCCCTGGAGCTCGGAAGCTACCTGGTCGAGCACCAAGGTTGCCAGAAGATCAAGCGGATGATCGTCGACGACATCGAAGCCGCGCACCATGCGCATGATCCGATGCGCGTCCTCACCCTGAAGCTCGTGCTGAAGCACTTCGTCGATTGTCACCGCGCGAGGCTCGCCGCGGAAGAGGCCGGCGTACCCTACTCGCCGCAAGGCAACTGTGCGGAGATCTACCCCGAAGCGGTGATCGAGACAAAGGTGCTGTTGGCCTAAGAGACCTTACGAAACGCGCCGTGCTGCAGAGTTAAGCGCCGCTAAACCAGTGCGCCCGCGGGAAAGCGCACGGCACGGCGCTCGCCCAGGAGCACCACCTCGAAGCCCTCCGGGAAGAGCGGGCGGTAGGCGCGGTCCAGCACGTCGAGCCCGCCGGTCAGCTGACCGAAGGCAGGCAGGATCAGCCGGCGGCCGTCGGTGACGAAGCAGCGGCCGGTAACGCGGCGCAGGCCGCCGAAGACCGTCGCCTTGGGATGGTAATGGCCGCTGACCTCGCCGCCGGCGAAGTCCCTTGCGGCCTGGTGGCGGAAGAGCAGTGGCCCGAAGGCGATCTCCTCGACGAGACGCCCGAGGCCCTCCGGCAGCGTGCCGGGATCGTGGTTGCCCTCGACCCAGAGCAGCTCGGTGATCGCGGCGATGGCGACCAGCGCGGCGCGGTCCTCGGCCGCCAGACGCTCGGGGCCCTCGACGTCATGGAAGGAGTCGCCGAGGCAGAGCAGCAGCGCCGGCCGGTGCCGCTCCACCAGTCGCGCCAGGCGCGCCAGGGTCGCGCGCGTGTCGTAGGGCGGCAGCAGGTGGCCGCGCCGCGCCAGCGAGGAGGCCTTCTCCAGGTGCAGGTCGGCGACCGCCAGGAGGCGCCGCTCCGGCCACCACAGCGCGCCCTCCGGATCGACCGCGAGCGCGGTGCCGCAGAGCTCGAGGGCCAGCAGGTTCACAGCAGCACGCCTTGGTGTCGGCGGCTCGTCGGTTTGCCGCGCTTCGGCGCCTCGGCCGCCATGGCCTCCTCGATCAGTTCTTCCGCATCGCCGATCAGCGCGTCGGCATTGCCGCCGACGCGTTCCTTGCCGATGTCGAGGATCGCCGGCACCGCCAGCGGCGAAACGCGGTCCAGCGCCTTGTGAAAGACCTTGCCCTGCACGCGCGCCAGGAAGTCGGCGAGGCGCCCGATGTCGGTCAGGCCGCCGGCCGCGTCCTGCCGGGTCGCGCGCAAGAGGATGTGATTGGGCTCGTACTTGCGCAGCACGTCGTAGATCAGGTCGCTCGACACCGTCATCTGCCGTCCGGTCTTCTCCTCGCCCGGCCGCTTGCGCTCGATCAGGCCGGCGATGATCGCCACGTTGCGGAAGGTACGCCGGAGCAGCGAGGATTCGGCCATCCACTCCTCGAGGTCGTCGCCCAGCAGGTCCTGGGTGAAGAGGGGGGCCACGTCCGTCGCTGCCTTGCCGCTCCAGATCGCCAGCACGTAGTCCGAGGCGACGAAGCCCAGCGGCCTCAGGCCCAGGCGCTCCATGCGCCGGGTCAGCAGCATGCCCAGCGTCTGGTGCGCGTTGCGCCCCTCGAAGCAATAGGCGACGAGGAACTCCTTGCCGCCGCGCGGGAAGGTCTCGACCAGGAGGCCGTCCTCCGGCGGCAGGCGCGACCGCCAGCGCTGGATCTCCAGCCACTCGACCACCTGCGCCGGCAGGTCGCCCCAACGCCGCGCATCCGACAGGATCGCCCGCACGCGGTCGGAGAGCTGCGTGGTCAGTGGGAGCTTGCCGCCTTCGTAAGCGGCGATCTTCGGCTCGTCGCCGCCACCCTTGGTGACCAGCGCCTCGGTGTCCTTGAGACCGAGGAAAGTCACGATCATGCCGCCGAAGAGGAAGGTATCGCCCGGCGTCAGCGTCTGGACGAAGTACTCCTCCACCTCGCCCAGCGAGCGGCCGCCCTTCAGGCGAACGCGGATCATCGGCGCCTCGACGATCGTGCCGACGTTGAGCCGCCAGCGCTGGGCGATGCGCGGGTGCGCGATCCGCCAGAGCCCGTCCTTGCCCTGCACCAGCCGACGGAAACGGTCGTAGGACCTGAGCGCGTAGCCGCCGTTCTCGACGAAGTGCAGCGTGTCGTCGAAATCCTGCCGTGTCAGCGCGGCGTAAGGCAGCGAGGCGACGATCTCGGCATAGGTCTTGTCGGCGTCGAGCGGCGCGGAACAGGCAAGGCCCAGGAGATGCTGCGCCAGCACGTCGAG
>DATEDK010000104.1:0-2345 GCA_035281685.1 Kiloniellales bacterium
GTCGACGTGCTGCGCAAGCTCTATGGCCTCGACCGGCCGCCGCTCGAACGCTACTTCAGCTGGATCGGCGGCCTTGCCGTCGGCGACTTCGGCATCAGCCACGCCTACCACGTCCCGGCCGCCAACCTGATCGCCGAGCGCCTGCCGATCACGCTCCCGCTGGCCGCGCTCTCGCTCGTCATCGCCATCGCCGTGGCGCTGCCGCTCGGCATGTATGCCGCCACGCACCACAATCGGCGCGGCGACTTCGCCGTGATGGCGGCGAGCCAGGTCGGCATCGCCATTCCCGACTTCTGGTTCGGCATCCTCTTGGTGCTGCTGTTCTCGGTGACGCTTTCCTGGTTCAACGCCGGCGGCTTTCCCGGCTGGGACGATCCGCTGGCGGCGCTCAGGTCGCTGCTGCTGCCGGCCCTCGCGCTCGGCCTGAGCCAAGCCTCGATCCTGGCGCGCGTCACCCGCTCGGCCGCTCTCGACACGCTGCGCGAGGACTACGTGCGCACCGCCTGGGCCAAGGGCCTGACGCGCCACCGCATCGTCTGGGGCCACGTGTTCCGCAACGCGCTGATCCCGGTCACCACGATCATCGGCCTGCAGATGGCCTTCCTGATCGCCGGCACCATCGTCATCGAGAACGTGTTCTTCCTGCCGGGCCTCGGCCAGCTGATGCTCGGCGCCATCGCCAACCGCGATCTCATCGTCATCAAGGATCTGGTCATCCTGATCACGGCCATGGTGGTGGCGGTCAATCTCGCGGTCGACCTGGTGCAGGCCGCCATCGACCCCCGGCCGCACCATGGCTGAGGCCGCCCTCCTGGTCCGGCGGGCCGTTGCGAGCCGCTCCTTCCTGATCGGCGCGCTGCTGACCGGCCTCATCGTCGTCACCGCCGCCGTCTCGCTCGTCTGGACGCCGCACGACGCCATCGCGCAGAACATGGCCGGCAAGCTGCAGGGATCGAGCGCCGA
The DNA here is from genome assembly GCA_035281685.1 of Kiloniellales bacterium. Lineage (GTDB taxonomy): Bacteria > Pseudomonadota > Alphaproteobacteria > Kiloniellales > JACOMY01 > DATEDK01. Next base: position 964 of record DATEDK010000104.1, read on the forward strand.
GCACTGGCTCGGCACCGACCACTACGGCCGCGACGTGCTCTCGCGCCTGATGGTGGGCGCGCGCAACTCCATCGTCGTCGGCCTGGTCGCCGTCGGGCTTGGCTTGAGCCTCGGCGTGCTGCTGGGTGCCGCGGCCGCCGCGCGCGGCGGCTGGCTGGACGAGCTGCTGTCGCGCGTCAGCGACCTGGTCTTCGCCTTCCCGGCCGTGCTCTCCGCCGTGCTGATCACCGCGGTCTACGGGCCGGGCGCGGTCAACGCCATCATCGCCATCGGCATCTTCAACGTGCCGGTCTTCGCCCGGGTCACGCGCGCCGCCGCCCGCCAGGCCTGGGCGCGCGATTACGTGCGCGCCGCGCTCGCGCTCGGCCGCACGCCGGTCGCCGTCACCCGGCGGCACGTGCTGCCGAACATCGTCTCGCTCCTGATCGTGCAGGCGACGATCCAGTTCGCCATCGCCATCCTGGCCGAGGCCGCGCTCTCGTTCCTGGGGCTCGGCGTACAGCCGCCGGCACCGAGCTGGGGCCGCATGCTGAACGATGCGCTCACCTACATGTACGTGACGCCGGGCATCGCGATCTATCCCGGCCTCGCCATCGTGCTGGCCGTGCTCGGCCTCAACCTGCTGGGTGACGGCCTGCGCGACCTGCTCGATCCGCGCCTCCGGCGGCTACGCTGATGCCGGCGCCTGTGGCCGATCCTTCGAGGGCCGCTGCGCGGCCACCTCAGGATGAGGCGGTGAGGTTTGTAGACAAACAAAGACCCTCATCCTGAGGAGCGGCGCGCAGCGCCGCGTCTCGAAGGATCGGCCAAGAAGCTCGCCGTCTACGAATTGCGGTCGATCAGCTCGGCTGCCATACGGACCAGCAGCGGCACGGCCTCGCCCATCTTCAGGCCGCGCTCGGGGTTGGACGCGTTGCCGTCGAGCGCGCGCTTCAGCACGCCCTGCAGGATCGCCGCCATGCGGAAGAAGCTGAAGGCGAGATAGAAGGTCCAGTGCGGCATGGCGGGCACGCCCGATCGCCGACAGTAAGTTTCGACGTACTCCGCCTCGGTCGGCAGGCCGTGCGCCCGGCGGTCGAGGTCGCCCAGGCCGCGGAACACGCCCGCGTCCGGCAGCCGCCACTGCATGCACTGATAGGCGAGGTCGGCGAAGGGGTGGCCGAGAGTCGAGAGCTCCCAGTCGATGATCGCGAGTATGCGTGGCGCTTCGGCTGCGAAGATCATGTTGTCGAGCCGATAGTCGCCGTGGACGATCGCGACGCGGCCGTCATCGGCCGGCAGGCTCGCCTCCAGCCAGGCGATGAGCCGGTCCATGTCCGGCCGCTTCTCCGTCTCCGAGGCGCGATACTGGTCGCTCCAGCGCGAAAGCTGGCGGGCGAAGT
>DATEDK010000105.1:0-9755 GCA_035281685.1 Kiloniellales bacterium
CCCTATGCCAACAGCGCCAGCGAATCAGACTAGGCTTTCGCGCCGCAATGCCAGATGTGTGAAGCTGCTAGCCCGAGGGGAGAGGTCGGCGCACGCAGTGCGCCGGGTGGGGGCGGTACGGGATGCGCGGTGCCGAGAAGAGGGCGCCGCTTCCCCTCCCCCTCGCTACGCTCGGACCTCTCCGCTCGGGAGAGGTGACTTGGGGCGAAAGGCTTAGACAGCGGCCCGCTTTCCGGAGTTCTTCGCCGTCTTTTTCGCAGGCTTCGCGGCCCCGTTCCGTTTCTTTGCCTTCGCGGCGGACTTCTTCAGGCCAGCGCCGTTCGCCTTCTTGCGTTTCGGCTGGTCGAAGACGTCGGCCGGCACCTCGTGTGCGGGCAGGGTGCGGAAGCCGCCGTGCACGAAGACCGCCGAGGTGGCGCCGGTCTTCGAGCGGGTGAAGTGCTTCGAGCCCGGTGCCAGCGAAACGCAGTCGCCGGCCCGGTAGATGTGCCCGTCGTTGTCCTCGAGCTCGCCCTCCAGCACGACGAACTCCTCCCGAGCCAGGTGCTCGTGCGGGATCGAGATGCCGCCGGGCGCGAAGCGGATCAGGAAAAGGCCGGAGCCGGTGGAGTCGTCCCAGCTCAAATTGTGCCAGGTGAGATCCCGCTGCGGCTCGCCCTGCAGGCTGTAGGTGGTGAACTTGGCCTTCTTCCAGTTCACCGCGGTGCGATCGCGCGCCAGCTTGTTCGACATCGAATGGACTCCCGCTAGGATGACCCGAGCCTCGGCTTCGGCCGACGCCCTGTCCTGTCTCGGATTGCTGTCCGGCGGCAGAATCTTGCGGCGGCGCCGAGACCGGCCGGCTCAGCTCCGTCTCGCCCGACGATAGCGCGCCGGGGTCGTGCCCGTCAGCCGCCGGAAAACGGTGGTCATGTGCTCCTGGCTGGCGAAGCCCGCCGCGAGCGCCACCTGGACGATCTCCTGCTTGCCGTCCCGCAGCAGCTCCTTGGCCCGCTCGATGCGGCGCTCCAGGAGATAGCGATGCGGCGGCCGGCCCGTCGTCGCCTTGAACGAGCGCGAGAAGTGATAGGCGCTGAGCCCGGCGGCCTCGGCCATGGCGGCGATGGTGAGCTCGCCGTCCAGACGGCTTTCCACCAGCTCGGTCACGCGGCGCAGTCGCCAGGCGGGCAGGGCGGCACCGCTTTGCGGCGGCAGGGGCCGGACGGAATGCTTGCGCAGCAGCTGGACGCCGACCAGCTGCGCCAGCGCCTCGCCCGCCAGGCTGTCGACCGCCGTGCAACCCTGCTCGATCTCGCGCAGCACATGGCGGCCGAGGCTGAACATCACCGGATCGTCGCGGTCGAACGTATCGATCAGCTCGACCGGGCCGGTGCCGGCCTCGGCGGCGAGATCGCTCAGGTAGCCCGGCGGCAGGTAGAGGTGCAGCACGTCCGGCCACCCGGTCCAGCGCCAGACGTTCACCTGGCCTGCCGCCATCACCATGATGTGCCCGGGCACGGTGCGCCCGCTGAGCCGTCGGTCTTCCAGCTGCCAGTCGAGCTCGGCCGAGCCTCTGAGGAACAGCGTCACCAGGTGCTGCGCCAGCGGCGGCGCGGTGAAGGTCTCGACCGGGGTGTGGCGGAAGCGGCGTGCGGTCAGCAGGCGCCAGCCGCGGCCCTCGCTGGTGGCGACCGGCGGGCGCGGCATGGTGGCGCCCCAGGTTTCGATGTCGGCGCTTGGCTGCATGGCGTCCCTCCCTCGGGCACGTAGGCTCGAAGGGCCGGAGAGCCTAACATGGCGCTGCGCGGGCGCAACGCCGTCGCGGCGTCGCAGGAAGCTGCAAAGACCAGCAAGAACCTGCAGGCGCTGGCGCCGCCTGCGGGCCTAGCGTGAGGCTGGACCCGAATTCGCATTCGGCTAGGGGAGGCTTTGATGTCTGGCGAGAAGATGTGGGGCGGCAAACCCTACTACGGCCTGGGTTACGACTTCGACCCACAATGGCTGTTCACGCCCGAGCAGCTCGACATCCAGGAGAAGCTGATCGCGCTCTGCGAGAAGACGCTGCGGCCCAACGCCATCGTCTCCGACCGCGAGCGCATCTTTCCGCGCAAGAACATGGAGGCCCTGGCCTCGCTTGGCCTGCTCGCGCTGCACGTCCCGAAGGAGTACGGCGGGCTGGCGCAGAACCACCTCTGCGTCACCATGGTGCTGGAGACCATCGGCCGCTACGGCTGCTCGTCGACCGCGCTGGTCTACTCCATGCACCTCCTGGCCACCTCGGCGCTGCTGTTCCGCGCCAAGGGCAATCCGGAGATCGAGAAGGTCCTGCGCCGGCTCAACAAGGACGTGTTCATCGGCACGGCCTCCTACTCCGACCCGGAGACCGGCTCGCACTTCTGGTATCCGATGGCCTCGCGCGCCGAGAAGGTGGACAGCGGCTGGAAGGTCAACAAGCGTTCGTCGTGGACCACCTCGGGCGGCTTCGCCGACTTCTACGTGGCGCAGACCTCGAGCCCCAACTTCAAGGGCGACTTCTCCGACCTCTCGGTCTTCCTGCTCTACAAGGACGAGATCCGCTCCAGCCCCTCCTCCTGGGACGCGATGGGCATGCAGGGCAACCAGTCGGGACCGATCACCATCGACAACGTCACCGTGCCGCTGAACCGCATGGTGGGTCCGCCCGGCGACGGCGCCAAGTCGAACGACGAGGCCCTCGACCCGATCGGCCTGCTGATGTTCTCTGGCACCTACAACGGCATTTCGATGGGCGCCATCGACATCGCGAAGATGCAGACCACGCGCAAGGTGCATGCCGACGTCGGCATGCGCGTCTGCGACTACCCGACGATCCAGGACTACGTCGGCGAGGCAATCATGGATACCCAGGCCTCGCGCATGTACACCTACTCGATGGCTCAGTTGCTGGACAGCGTGACCAACAACGGCGACTGGTCTCTCCATGCCCGCGACCCGGCTGCCATGCCCCGGGCCCAGTATCTACCGTGGCTCTGGCAGACCAAGTTCATCGCGTGCAAGAATGTCTATGCGGTGGTCGACCGCATGCTGCAGTCCTGTGGCGGAACCGGGTACAAGAGGGACCTGGGGCTCGAGCGCCTGGTGCGCGACGGCAAAGCAGGCTGGGTCATGGGGCCGACCAACGAGGTGTTGCGTCAGTTCATCGGCAAGTACGCCCTGCTCGGCATCGATTCGCTGGACTACTGGAATCAGCGCGTCAACGAGCGGGTACTGCACAACGAACTGAAGAAGATGGACGCCGCCGGCAAGCGGCGCCTGATGGAAAGCTTGGCCAGCGAGCTTGGTCAGGCGGCACAATAGCCGCCGCAAACGGCGGGACCGAACAGGAGGACTGGAACATGTCGATCGAACTACTGCGTCAGCGCCTCTCGCGCCGGCGTTTCCTGCAGAGCTCGGCCATGGCGGGTGCCGCGCTCACCGCAACCAGCGCCTTGCCGCGCGCGAGCCGCGCGCAGGGTGCGCCGATCAAGATCGGCTTCCTCGCGGCGCTGACCGGCGACGTCGCCGGCTGGGGTCTGCCGGGCCTCCATGGTTGCGAGATCTGGGCCGAGTGGGTGAACGCTGCCGGAGGCGTGAAGCTCGGCAACGAATCGCATCCGATCGAACTGATACCCTTCGACGACGAATACTCGGCGGAGAAGTCGAAGACCGGCGTGCGCAAGCTGATCGAGGACGACGGCGTCAAGTTCATTCTCTGCCTGGGCGGCGATCCCATGCCGCCGGTGATCGAGCTGTCGAACCGTACCGGCATGCTGGTTTCCACGCTGACGGTCGCCGACCTCTCGCCGGACACGCCGAACCTCATTGCGCCCTGTGAAGTGCACCCGATCTACAACGTCACTGGCGTCGAGTGGATGGCGGAGCATAAGCCGGAGCTCAAGCGCGCGGTGATCTGCGCGCAGGACGACTCGATCGGCAGGTCGTCGGTCGCCACCTACCTCGCTGCCTTCGAGGCGCGCGGTATCGAGATGGGCGACGAGCCGCTGTTCTTCGACTTTTCGACCACCGACTTCGCGCCGGTGATGACGCGCATGCTCTCGGCCAAGCCGGACATCCTCTGCCTCGACACGGCCTATCCCGACTACGTGCATGCACTGACCGAGCAGGCCTTTCAGCAGGGCTTCAAGGGCCAGATCATCTCCTGCACGGCCGACTTCTACGATCAGATGATCGCCAAGACCTCGAAGGAGTTTCTCGAGGGGATGATCTTCCAGTTCCCGGATTTCGACGATCCGGCGCTGAACGACCCGCGCATCAACTTCCAGCGGCCGAACGACTTCTTCGCCGAGTACAACAAGCGCTGGCCGGGCGAGTGGGGCGCCGTGTCCTGGGAGTACGCCTCGATCATGGACCTGTGGAAGGCCGGCGCCGAGAAGGCCGGATCGGCTGAACCGGCGGACGTGCTGAAGGCGATGAAGGAAGGCGGCAAGGGCAAGCACGCCTTCGGCGAGGCCGAATGGTGGGGCGAGGAGATGTACGGCATCGACAACGCCCTGGTCGGCGAGTGGCCGGTTGTCGTCATGGAGAACGGCAAGGCCGTGATCAAGGAGTACCGCTCCATCCCCGAGTGGTGGGGCAAGAACTCCGCCCTGATGGTCAAGCACTTCGAGGAGATGGGCCAGATGTACTACCAGCGCGGTTGAGCCGCTGGTGCAGTCCGCTCGTCTTTCGCCCGCGCGCCGGTGTCGGCGCGCGGGCGCTGCTTTCCTGACCGTCCGAGCCCGGGAATTCGCGAGGCAAGCGTGGAGCTGATCCTCCAGACGCTGGTCAATGCGCTCTACGCCGCGAGCTATCTGTCCCTCGTCGCCGTGGGACTGGTGTTGATCTTCGGCGTGATGGGCGTGGTCAACTTCGCGCACGGCGAGCTCTACATGGCCGGCGCCTATGCGGTCTATTTCGTCTACGTGCAGCAGGATGCCGATTTCTTCCTCGCGGTCGCCGCGGGCCTGATCTTCGTCGGTCTGCTCGGCCTCTTGATGGAGCGCGCCCTGTTCCGGCCCCTGCGCGGCAATCCGCTGGCGGGATTGATCGCCTCGATCGGCTTCCTCTTGGTGCTGCAGGCCTCGGCGGCGCTGATCTACGGCGTGAAGAAGCGCCCGGTGACCGCACCGACGCAGGACGTGCTCAGGATCGCGGAGGGTGTCGTGCTTTCCTGGCCGCGCATCTACGTCATCATCGCCGCCGTCGTGCTCCTGAGCGCGCTCTGGATCTTCCTGAAGCGCAGCCGCTTCGGCTGGGCGCTCAGAGCCTGCGCGCAGGACCCGGAGGCGGCAGCGCTGCAGGGCATCTCGATGAACCAGACGGCGCGCCTCGCCATGTTCATCGGCGCGGCGCTCGCCGGCGTGGCCGGCGCGCTGACTGCGCCGCTGGTCGAGCCCGAGCCGCTGATGGGCCACAGCGTCATCGTCGCCGCCTTCATCATCATCATCGTCGGTGGCATCGGCAGCCTGTCCGGCGCGGTGCTGGCCGCCGTGATCTACGCGTTGGTGAAAACCTTCGTCACCACCTACGCCGACGGCGTGCTGGCCGACATCGTCGGCCTTCTGCTGATGCTGGTCGTGCTGGTGGTGAAGCCGACCGGGCTCTTCGGCATGAAAGATCGCGCATGAGCCGCCCGACGCGCCTGCTGCTCTGGCTGCTGCTCGCGGCGCTGCTGCTTGGGCTGCCGCACATCGTGCGGACCTCCGAGCAGCGCGAGATCATCGTGTTCCTCACCATCAACGCCATCATCGTAGCCAGCTACCGCCTGCTGACGCTGACCGGAGAGTGGTCGCTGGCGCACGTCGTCATGGTGGGTGTGGGTGCCTACAGCAGCGCCATCCTCTCCAAGCAGGCCGGGCTGCCGCTGCTGCTGTCGATACCGCTGGCGGCGCTGGTGGCCGCCGCGGTTGCCTGGATCCTGAGCTTTCCGCTCTTCCGCATGAAGGGGTTCTACTTCCTCATCGGCTCCTTCGCGGCCGGCGAGGCGATCCGCCTGGCCTGGCGGCTGACGTCGCTGCGCGATCTCTTCGGCGGGCCGATGGGGCTGCGGAACGTCCCCGACTTCGGCAAGCTGACCCTCTTCGGCCGCGAGCTCGACTTCTACGAGTCGATCAACTTCTACTACGTCTCGCTGGCGGTGGCGGCGCTTTCGCTGTTCGTGCTGTGGCGCATCGAGCGCTCGCGCTTCGGGCTCACTTTCCATGCGCTGCACTGGCAGGACAAGCTCGCCGAGGCGGTCGGCGTCGATGCCCGCGCCTACCGCGTGGTGGCGTTGGTCGTGGCCTCGGGTTTCGCCGGCCTCGCCGGTGGGCTCCTCGCCCACTTCGTCGGCTCGGTCAGCGCCAATGCCTTCGATGTCGGACAGATGGTCGACGTGCTGATCTGGGTGATCGTCGGCGGTACTGCCACCTTCTACGGCCCGCTGCTGGGCCTAGTGGTGTTGACCGTGCTGAACGAGCTGGTGCTGCGTTCGCTCGGCGTCAATCTCGGGCGACCGCTGATCTTCGGCGGGATCCTGATTCTCGCCATCCTTTTCCTGCCGAAGGGTTTGGAGAGCCTGGTGCAGCGGGCGTTGAGTCGTCCGGTCCGCAGCGACGCCCTGGTCAAGGAAGCGAGCTGAGCCGCGGCTCGGTCTGGAACTCGCGCAGCAGCTTGATGCGCATCGCCTGGGCGAAGCTCTCGTAGCTGTCGGCCGAGAGCACGAAGGCGTCCTGGCCGACGATGACCTCCTTGCGGAAGTAGGCGTCGAGCTCCGGGTCGTCGGTCAGGATCGCCAGCGCATTGATCACCACGCCGCGCGCCTGCGCGTAGGCCCGCCCCTCCGACGGGCCCAGCGACCAGTCCGAGGGCGGCGTCTCGCGGCCGTCGCCGGAAATGTCGACAACGAGGCGGCTGCCGCCGAACGCGTTCTCGGTCAGCGCGCGGGCGCCCGCCTGCATCGCCTTGCCGATGCCGGTGCCGCCGTTGGCGATGCGCCGCGGCCAGCTCTCCGCTACGTTCGCGAAGGCTTCGACGCTGGCGGCGTCGCTCACCAGGTACCAGGCCGAGAGATCCTTCGGCCGGTTGTTCTCCGACCAGATCAGCAGAGCGACGGCACTGCGGCCGAGGGGCCCCTTGGCGATGGCGGCCTGCACCTCGGGATCGCGGAAGGCCGCGGCGACGCCCTCGAGCTGAAGCGCGTACTCGGCGTCGTCGACCGAGCCGGAGGCATCGATCGCCAGCACGAGCTCGACGTCGACGGGATAGGCGTCGGCCAGGGCGCGCCAGGGCACAAGCGCGGCGAACAGCAGAAGAAGTGGAAGAATCCTCAAGGCGACCGCGTGCGGTCGGGGGCAATGAGATAGACGGCGGCGGTCAGCCGACGTGCATCGTCGAAAGTTGCCGGGCGCTTGCCTCGCCACGTCGCGTAGCTTTCGTCCTCAACCAAGCCGCCGCCGGCACGCGCCGTCAGACGCCGCAGCCCCTCGCCGTGCAGCAGCCGATAGCGCCGGTGGCTCCAATGGTCGTAGCCGCCGCGGTGCTTCGACTGCAGGCGGAAGTGAAACAGCGACGACCGGGCCCGGCGTTCCGGCCGCAACGAGTTAAGCCAGCCGTTGCTGCCTTGCCACAGCGCCAGGGCCTCGGCCAGCAGACGGGGCGCCTCGGCCGGCTCGACCAGGGCCAGGTTGGCGAGGCTGGCGGCGCGCCGCGGGTCGTCGGCGGCAAAGGTCTCCGGCGCGACCCGCGCGGCTTCGCGCCAATACTGTTCCGCCTGTGGCTTGCCGGCCAGCGCCAGGCCGGTGGCGGAGAGCTCCTCCCAGTAGAGCTCCTCGGGCGTCCACCCGGCGTCGATCAGGACGCGCGGATCGAGCTCGGCGTAATCCTCGAGGTCGGGGGGAAGGTCGTCAGCCGCCGAGGTAGGCCCGCTTGACATGCTCGTTCTCGTGCAACGTCGCAGCACGGCCGGAAAGGGCGACGCTGCCGGTCTCCAGAACGTAGGCCTCGTCGGCCAGCTTGAGCGCCAGCTCGGCGTTCTGCTCGACCAGCACAACCGGCACGCCGTGGCGCCGGATGGCGACGATGATGCGGGCGATCTCCTGTACCATCACCGGCGAGAGGCCCATCGAGGGCTCGTCCAGCAGCAGGATCTTCGGCGCGGACATCAGGGCGCGTCCGATGGCCAGCATCTGCTGCTCGCCGCCCGACAGCGTCTTGGCGAACTGGCTGGAGCGTTCCTTCAGCCGTGGAAAGCGGTGATAGACCTCCGCCAGGTCCTTGGCGATGCCGGCGCGGTCGCGTCGCAGGAAGGCGCCGACCATCAGGTTCTCGCGCACCGTCAGCTCGGGAAAGCAGCGCCGGCCCTCGGGCACCTGGGCGATGCCCAGACGGACGATCTTCTCCGGCGGCAGGCGGTCGATGCGCTCGCCCTGGAAGCGGACCTCCCCGCCGGAAAGCGGCACCAGGCCGGAGATCGCGCGCAGCGTCGTGGTCTTGCCCGCGCCGTTGGCGCCGATGATGGTGACGCAGCCGCCGGCCGGCACGGACAGCGAGACGCCTTTGAGGGCCTGCACCTTGCCGTATCGGACCTCGATCTGCCGCAGCTCAAGCAGCATGGTTGGCGTCCCTGGTCGGGTCGAAGTCGGCGGCGCCGAGATAGGCGCGCACCACCTCGGGGTTGCCGCGAATCTCTCCGGGTGTGCCTTCGGCCAGCAGGCTGCCGAAATTCATCACGGTGATCCTCTCGCAGAGCCCCATGACCGCCTGCATGTCGTGCTCGACCAGGAGGATGGTGACGCCGTCGTCGCGCAGGCGCCGCACGAGTCCCATCATGTCGTGCGTCTCCTCGGGGTTCATGCCGGTGAAGGGCTCGTCGAGCAACAACAGCTTCGGCTCGGCCGCCATGGCGACTGCCACGCCGAGCGCGCGCTGCAGTCCGTGCGGCAGGTTGCCGGCGATGTCATGGCGGCGGTTGGCCAGATGGAAGAACTCCAGGATGCGCAGCGTCTTGGCCTCGGCCGCCTGCCGCTTGGCGCGGTCGGCGCCGAGCAGGCTGGGCATCAGGCCGCTCTTCGCCTGCAGGTGACAGCCGAGCAGCACGTTGTCGAAGACGGTGAAGGGATGCACCAGCGTGGTGCCCTGAAAGGTGCGCACCAGGCCGCGCTTGGCGATGGCGGGCGTGCTCAGCCCGGAGATGTCCTGGCCGTCGTAGAAGACCTGGCCGGCGGTCGGGGCATAGAAGCCGGAGATGACGTTGAAGGTCGTGGTCTTGCCGGCACCGTTCGGCCCGATCAGGCCGTGGATTGCGCCGGCCTCGACGGCGAAGCTCAGTTCGTTGACCGCCAGAAGGCCGCCGAAGCGGCGCGTCAGCCGCCGCGTTTCCAATAGCGCCATCGCCTGCCTTGATCCCGCCCAGCCCTTTGCAGCGCCAGTGTAGCAAAGCGCGCCGCGAAGCCCAGCCCCGGACTAGCGCACCGCGATCCAGGCGAAGGCGCCGGGCTGCCAGCTGCCGTCCGGCTGGCGCAGCCACAGCACGGCCTCGTAGATGCCGGCGGTCAGCTGGCCGAAGTCGACTTCGCCGTTGTCGGCGCCGGCGAGCTCGCGGTAGCCGGCAAGGTAGCTGTCCGGCGCTTCTCCCGCGTAGTGCAGCGCAATCCAGTTCGCTGCATCCCCACCGGCGCCGGCAAAGGCGATGCGGACGTTCTGGTTCGTCGTCCAGAACGGCTGGATCGGCGTCAGGCCCGGCGCGGCGAGGGTGAAGTCGGAGCGGGCTCCGCTGCTGT
>DATEDK010000106.1:0-2218 GCA_035281685.1 Kiloniellales bacterium
GCTCGATATGTCCTGAATTCGGTTAAATCTACCCTATACAGCCTGTTTTGCGACCCGAACGCAAGGACCTTCCAGCCTGTGAGGGGTATTCGATGGCCATGACCACCCTCGCCCCCGTCCAGCGCCTCCGCCTTCTGCGCGAGCTGGAGCGCAAGGTCCTGTGGCTTTCCGCCTGGACGATCCATCACGCCAACCACCTCAGGCCGAACCGCGACGGCCTCAAGGTCGGCGGCCACCAAGCCTCGTGCGCCTCGCTGGCGACGGTGATGTCGGCGCTCTACTTCTCGGTGCTGAGGCCCGAGGACCGCGTCGCGGTGAAGCCGCACGCCAGCCCGGTCTTCCACGCCATCCAGTACCTCTTGGGCAACCAGAGCCGCGATAACCTGGAGCGCTTTCGCGCGCTGGGCGGCGCGCAGTCCTATCCCTCGCGCACCAAGGATGCCGACGACGTCGACTTCTCGACCGGCTCCGTCGGCCTCGGCGTCGCGATGACCTCCTTCGCCTCGCTGGTGCAGGACTACGTCTCGCTGAAGGGCTGGCTGCCCGAGGGTGTCGAGCGCGGCCGCATGGTGGCGCTGGTGGGCGACGCCGAGCTCGACGAGGGCAACGTCTACGAGGCCATGCTGGAGGGCTGGAAGCACGACCTGCGCGATGTCTGGTGGGTGATCGACTACAACCGCCAGAGCCTCGACAGCGTCGTGACCGACCGCCTCTTCGGCCAGATCGACAAGCTCTTCGCCACCATGGGCTGGAAGGTGGTGACGCTGAAGTACGGCAAGCTCCTGGAGCAGGCCTTCAAGGGTCCCGCGGGCGAGGCGCTGCGGCAGTGGATCGACGACTGCCCGAACACGCTCTATTCGGCGCTGACCTTCAAGGGCGGCGCCGCCTGGCGCCAGCAGCTCAAGGCCGACCTCGGCAACACCAGCGGCCTCAAGGAGCTGCTCGACAGCCGGGACGACGACGCCCTCGGCCGGCTGATGACCAACCTCGCCGGGCACGACATGGAGTCCGTGCTCGAGGCCTTCCACGCCAACGACAAGGTCGAGCAGCCGACCTGCTTCCTCGCCTACACCGTGAAGGGCTTCGGCCTGCCCTTCGCCGGCCACAAGGACAACCACGCCGGCCTGATGAACGAGCAGCAGATGGAGGCCTTCCGCGCGGCCAACGCCATCGAGCCCGGACGGGAGTGGGAGCCTTTCGCCGGCCTCGACCTGCCGGCCGAGGCGATCAAGAGTTTCCTCCAGGCCGTGCCGTTCAATGCCGCGGGCCGCCGGCGCCGGCAGGCGCCGGCGATCGCCGTGCCCGAGCGGCTGCCGCTGCCCGATGCCGCAACCAACTCGACCCAGGCGGGCTTCGGCCAGATCCTGGCCGAGCTGGCGAAGGAGGAAAGCGAGCTCGCGGCGCGGCTGGTCACCACCTCGCCCGACGTGACGGTCTCCACCAACCTCGGCGGCTTCGTGAACCGGCGCGGCATCTTCGACCGTCGCCCGCGCGAGGACGTCTTCCGCGAGCAGAAGGTGGTCTCCGCGCAGCGCTGGGCGATGGCGCCGAGCGGCCAGCACATCGAGCTCGGCATCGCCGAGAACAATCTCTTCATCCTGCTGGCCGCGCTCGGCCTCTCGCATTCGGTCTTCGGCGCGCGCCTGCTGCCGATCGGCACGCTCTACGATCCCTTCATCCAGCGCGGCCTCGATGCCTTGAACTACGCCTGCTACCAGGACGCCCGGTTCATCGTCGTGGCTACGCCTTCCGGTATCACCTTGGCACCCGAAGGCGGCGCGCATCAGTCGGTGGCGACGCCGCTGATCGGCATTGCGCAGGACGGCATCGCCGCCTTCGAGCCGACCTACGTCGACGAGCTCGCCGTCATCCTGCGCTGGGCCTTCGACTACATGCAGCGCGACGGCAAGAAGGGGCAGGGATCCTGGGAGCGCGATGCCGCGGGCGGCTCGGTCTACCTGCGGCTCTCGACGCGTATGCTGCAGCAGCCGCGGCGCACGATCGACACCGCGTTGGCACGCGACATCATCGACGGCGGCTACTGGCTGCACCGGCCGAGCGAAGGCGCGGAGCTCGCCATCGTCGTCATGGGCGCGGTGCTGCCCGAGGCCGAGGCGGCTTGGCAGGCACTGTGCGAGGAGGTGCCGGGGGCCGGCCTGCTGGTCGTCACCTCGGCCGATCGTCTGAACGCCGGCTGGCACGCCGCGCTGAAGGCGCG
>DATEDK010000107.1:0-9835 GCA_035281685.1 Kiloniellales bacterium
CGATTCCTCCAAGGCGGAGCTCTTCGAGCTCCTGGAGCGCGCGCACTATCGCGACCAGATAATCATCGCTGCCCGGCGCAACTTCCCGGCGCAGGGCGACGGCTGGCCGGCGGCGCTCTCCGCCTGCATCGGCGTCGGCCGCGACGCCTTCGAGAGGGCCTCGCAGTTCCGCTGGCGGCAGCGCTTCCCGATCGAGATCTTCGCGCGCGGCGAGGACGTGACCGTCGCCGTGCCCGGCGGCGCCTATACGACGACCTTCGGCACCTCCTTCGCCACGCCCGCAGTCAGCGGGCTGGTCACCCTCCTGCTGGGCACGATGCCGGAGCTGGGCCCGCCGGAGATTCGCGCCCTGCTGAAGGCCCATGCCATCGAAGTCAGTTGAGCGGATTGCGCTTTGGCAACTTGCGGCAGGATTGCGGCCGGGGGCCAAAATCCCCGCGGCGGCTTTTGCGAAGGTGACCTGGATCACCTCTGGCCGGGGGAGCCTCGCGCTATCTAGGCGGCAGAGCCGAACGAGAGGGAACCGCCCAGCCGTCGTACACCGATGGTATCCGCCGGCCGCTTGGCAGGGGCTTCGGTCCCGGGCAACATGGCGGCCGGGCAGCGTGATCGGACGACGATCGGCGGCTTGATCCCTGGGAAGCCCGTGCATTGGCGGGGCTGTCGCCCCGAAACGCATAGGTCGTGAGGCATCAGACGAGCAAGGGAGAAGGATCGATGGCGAACGAAATCAAGGTGAAGGTCGGCCGCGAGATGTCCGAGGCCGATCGCAAGAAGATCGACCGCAGCAAGATGGCCGTGCTGCATCCGCAGCCGCCGAAGCACAAGGTCGAGGGTCAGTACCCCGTGCACGTTGCCGTGCAGTGCCCGAACTGCGGCGCCATCGGCTACGCCTGGGTCGAGCACGACACCTATACCTCGGTCTATTGCGGCTACTGCGGCACCTACTTCTACGCCTGAGGTGGCCGGGCCGGCGATGCCGCCGGCAGGACCGATTGCAAAGAGCGGCGGCGCCAGAGGTGCCGCCGCCATGCTTTTGGGGACGGGAGAAAGCGGCATAGGAGGCCGGGCACATGGCACGCGAGATCAAGGTGAAGGTCGGCCGCGTCGCCGAGCAGGCGGAGCGCCGCGCGCTCGACCGCATCAAGGCCTCGGTCCTGCTGCCGCTGCCGCCGCGCCCGGAGGTGGAAGGCCAGGCGCCGGTCTACGAGGTGATCCAGTGCGGCCCCTGCGGCGCGATCGGCTATGCCTGGGTCGACGACGACCGCCCGACGACGGTCTACTGCGCCTACTGCCGCCAGTACATCCAGGCGTGAACAAGCCGGCTGGGTGTGGGCGAATCACTTCGAGGCGCCATTGCAAACCTCAACCACACTGTCATCCCGGAAAGCGCGCAGCGCTTATCCGGGACCCAGGGGCCATTGGGCCCAGCTCGATGGCCCCTGGGTCCCGGCTCTCGCTGCGCTCGGCCGGGATGACAGACTAGTTTCACAAGGGAGAAGTGACCTGCGCCAACCACAGCGAACGGGGGGTCTAGCTCTCGCGAGCGTTTGGGTCCTGGGCTAGGCTTCGGCAACGGAGGGGCGAGGGGTTCGTGAACGACGCGAAGGCAAAGACGGGCGGAGCGGCGCCACCCTCGTCTGGCGGCCGCGCCTTGCCGGGCCGCGGCGCCGCGCCGTCCGCCGAGGCCGCGATGCCCGAGCTGCCGCTCAGGCGCATCCTGGTCTGGTCCGGCCGCGTCATCGCGATGACGCCGGGCCGCTTCACCGCCAGCCTGGTGATCGCGCTGCTGTCGCAGCAGCTTTTGTTCTACGCCAGCCAGCTGCTGGTGACCGCGCTGGCGCTGCTGGCGCCGAAGCCGGCCGGGCCGGCGATGAGCGCGTCCGCTCCGGGCACGGCAGCCGCGGCCGATACCAGCGGCGGCTGCGCCGTCGGCCAGGGCGGCGAGGCCGGCCTCGGCTTCCTCTCGTTCATGCTGCCGACCGATCTCACCACCGCGGCGGTGCTCTTTGCGGTCATCTCGCTCCTGGTGCTGGTGCTGCAGTTCGCCGAGAACTCGATCAACGTCTGGTGCGACAGCGCGATGGTCGCGCGCCTGCAGCAGCGCCTGCACGACCGCCTGCTCGAGCTCGGCCCAGGCTTCCATCAGAAGGTCGGCATCGCGCAGACGCAGCAGATCGCGACGATTTACCTGCGCACGACGCAGACCATGCTGCGCCACATCGTCTCCTATCCGATCCTCTACGGCGTCGGCTTCGTCACCGCGACGATCTACCTCTTCAACAACCTGACGATCGTCACGCAGTGCGACCTGGGCGTGCTGCCCTTCATCATCCTGGCGGCAATCGTGACGCTGCCGATCGTCTCCTGGTGGCTGGCCGGGCGCCTGCGCCGCGCTTTCCGCGCGGTCACTACCGAGGAGCAGGAGTTGGCCGTCGCCTTCGCCAACTCGGCGGCGCGACCCTTGGAGATCCAGCTGCTCGACGCGGCGCGCCAGCGCGCCGCCGCCTTCGCGCGCGAGGTGGGCGACGTGGTGCGCGCGCGACTCCGCGCCGCGCTCAACAACGAGGTGGCGAACCAGGTGCAGGCCGCCACGCCGCGTGTGCTGCAGATCGCGGTGCTGATCTACGGCGTGTTCCAGGCGATCAAGCTCGAGGGCACCCCGGCGCAGGGCGTGGCGGCGGCCGCCATCGTCGGCCTGATCCAGTTCGCGCCGCAGGCCGTGGCACCGATCCAGCAGCTGATCCAGTTCTTCCTCCTGGTGAACAATGCGCGCCCGCAGCTCGACCTGACGCTGGGCGTGCTCGAGGCCGAGCCGGAGATCCGCGAGCCGGCACGGCCGAAGTCCGTGGCGCCGACCGCCAACGATCTCGCCTTCGACAGCGTGACGCTGCGCCTCAAGGCTGCCGGTCCGCCGGTGCTGGATCAGCTCGGTGACGCCTTCGCGCCGGGCAAGGTGACGGCGATCGTCGGCCGCTCCGGCTCCGGCAAATCGACCCTGCTGACTGCCGCCGCGCGCCTGCGCGATCCGGACGGCGGCCGCATCCTTCTGAGCGGCATCGATCTGCGCGAGATGGCGCTGAAGGACCTCCGCCGCCACGTCGCCATGCTCTCGCAGTTTCCGCTCTTCATGGACGCGAGCGTGCGCGACAACCTGCGGCTCGGCCGCGAGGACGCCGACGACGCCACGCTGGAGCAGGTCTGCCGCGCGGTGGGCGTCTGGCCGGCGCTGGAGGCCAACGCCAAGGGCGGCACCGCGCTCGACGGCACCATCCACATGGAGGCGAACAAGGGCGCGCTTTCCGGCGGTGAGCGGCGGCTTCTTGCCTTCGCCCGCCTGCTCCTGGCCGACGCGCCGGTCATCCTGCTGGACGAGCCCACCACCGGCGTCGACGCGATCACGCAGAAGCGGCTGATCGAGCTGGTGGGTCAACGCCTCGCCGGTCGCACCGTTCTGCTGGTCGACCACGACATGGACTTCGTCGCCACGGTTGCGCAGCGGATCTGCTGCCTGGAGAACGGCAAGGTGGTGGACGTGTTGGAGAAGGCGGAATTCTTCGCGCGCCCCAGTCTCTTCCGCGAGCTGCACGAGGCGCGCCGCCGCGCGATCGGCGCCGGGCTCGAGATCACCACGCCGCCGAAGGGTTCGGCCATGAGCGCAGCGGGTCCTGGGCCGCAAACTCCCACGCTGATGGGGCTGGCGAGCGGCGGACCCGGCAAGCGCAAGACGCCGCTGGGGTAGGCGATGCGCGCGAACGCCCTGGTCCTCGTCGGGCTGGAAGCGGTGGGCAAATCGGCCCTCTTCCGCAACCTCACCGGCCGCGCCACCGGCGACGAGGCGAACCTGCGCGGCACCACCGTGGTCTGCCGCCGCGGGCGGCTCAGCGACCGCGGCGTCGACCTGATCGACACGCCCGGCATCCGGGTCGAGGCCGACAGCGCCGCCGCCGGCCGCTCGCTCGCCGCCGTCGCGGCGGCCTCGACCATCCTCTTGGTGGTGCGCAGCGACCAGGCGGAGAAGGAGCTGGCCGCGCTTTCCGGGCGGCTCGACCTCAAGGGCAAGCGGGTCGCCCTGGTGCTGACCTTCGCCGACAAGATCCTGGGCGACGCCGAGACCGTGCGCGCCGCGCTGGAAGCGCGCTGCGGCCTGCCGGTGGCCCTGGCCGATGCGCGGCGTCTCAGCCCGCAACAGCGCGCGCGTCTCCTGGCGGCCGCCGACTCCGCGCGGCCGCTGACCGACCAGCAGGCGCTGAGCGGAGCGCTGCCGATGGCGGTGCGCATGCCGCAAGCGACACCCTTCGAACGTCCGGGCCTCGGCCCCTGGCTTGCGCTGCTCAGCCTGGTGCTGCTGTTCCTGGTGCCGGTCTATGCCGCCTATCAGTTCTCCGCCTTCGCGCAGCCCTTCCTCGATGCCGCGCTGATCCAGCCGCTGGTCGCCTGGGGCGAGAGCCTGCCGGCCTGGCTCGCGGCTCTGCTGACGGGGCCTTACGGCGTGCTGACCCTCGGCTGGTACTCCTTCCTCTGGGCCTTCCCGGTCGTGCTGCTGATCGGGCTCGGCGTGGCACTGGGCGAGGAGATCGGCCTCAAGGACCGCATCACCACCGCGCTCGATCCGTGGATGCGGCGCATCGGGCTGTCCGGCCGCGACCTCATCCCGGTGGTGACCGGCTTCGGCTGCAACGTGGTGGCGGTGTTCCAGAGCCGCAGCTGCTCCTCCTGCCACCGCCGCGCCTGCGTCTCGCTGATCGCCTACGGCTCGGCCTGCAGCTACCAGATCGGCGCCTCGCTCTCGCTGTTCAACGTCGCGGGCGCGCCCTGGCTTTTCCTGCCCTATGTCGTGCTGCTGTTCCTCGTGGGCGCGCTGCACACGCGGCTCTGGCACGGCCGCCCGGCAGCTACGGAGGAAGCCGTGCTGGCCGCGCCCGCCTACCTGCAGCGGCCGCGGCCCGCGGCGGTCTGGTGGCGCCTCAAGGGCGCGCTCGCGCAGTTCCTCTTCCAGGCCATGCCGATCTTCATCGGCATCTGCCTCCTGGCCGCGCTCTTCGACGAGGTCGGCCTCATCGCGCTCCTCTCCGATGCGGCGTCGCCGGTGCTGGGCCTGCTCGGCCTGCCGCCGGAGACGGCACCAGGCGTGGTCTTCTCGCTGCTGCGCAAGGACGGTCTCCTGGTGCTGAACGTCGACGACGGCGCCTTGCTGGCCGGGCTCGGCACCCTGCAGCTCTTCGTGCTGGTCTACCTCGCCTCGACGCTCTCGGCCTGCCTCGTGACGCTGATGACCGTGGCGCGCGAGCTGGGCGGGCGCGTCGCCGCCGGCCTCTTCCTGCGCCAGGCCGCCACCTCGCTCGCCAGCGCCGCACTGCTCGCCACGCCGCTCACCCTGTTCCAGCCATGACCCACGATCACGATCACAACCACGAGCAGCCGCAGGGGCGCGGCCTGGAGCATGCGGCGCGGGCCGAGCCGACGCGCGACATGACCGAGCGCGGGCCGGTCGCGATCATCTCCTGCATCCACGGCAACCTGCCGGCACTGGAGGCCGTCTGGGCCGACATCCGGGGCCGCGGCATCACGGAGGTCCTCTGCCTCGGCGACCTCGTCGGCTACGGTCCCTGGCCGGCCGAGGTGGTGCGCTTCATCGAGGAGAAGCGCGTGCCCACCATCCAGGGCTGCTGGGACGAGGGCATCGGCGAAGAGAAGGGCGACTGCGGCTGCCACTTCGTCTCCGAGGCCGAGGGGGCAGCCGGCGAGTGGTCCTACCAGTGGACCGCCGAGCGGATCGGCGAGCGCGAACGCGCCTTCCTGAAGCGCCTGCCGCCGGCGATCGCCGCGCGCGCCGGCGGCTCGCGCCTGGTCGCCGTGCACGGCAGTCCGCGCTCGGCGCACGAATACCTGACCGCCGAGACGCACGAGCTGGTGCTCTACGAGCGCGCCGGCAGCGCCGGCGCCGACGTGCTGCTCTTCGGCCATACGCACGTACCCTACGTGGAACGCATCGAGGGACAGCTCGCGCTCTCCGTGGACACCACCGCACCGGAGACGGCCGAGCCGCCGATCCTGCGCAGCCTCCGTCCGAAGCTCTTCATCAACGCCGGCTCGGTCGGCGAGCCCAGGCACGGCAGCCCCGAGGCGACCTACGTCGTCTTCGATCCGGCGAGCCTGGACGTCACGATCGTGGGCGTCGACTACGACCTGAAGGCGACGCTGGCCGCCATGCGCAAGGCGGAAATGCCGCCGGCCTTCATCGAGCGCCTGCAGCATGGGCGCGAGCTCGCGGTGAAGGACAAGACCGTGGCCTGCGACTGCTGAGGCGATGACGGCCGACCCGCGCCTGGCGATCCTCGGTCGGCACGCACTCTTCGCGGGCCTGGCGCCGCGCGTGCTCGAGGAGCTGCTGGCGCAGGCCGTTGCGCGCGACCTGGCGCAGGGCGAGGTGCTGTTCCGCGCCGGCCAACCCGGCGGTCAGCTCTATGCCGTGCTCGAGGGCCGCGTGCGCATCTTCCTCGAAGGCGCGGGCGGGGCGGAGATCACGCTGAACCTCTTGGGCGCGGGCGAGGTCTTTGGCGAGATCGCCATGCTGGACGGTGGCGAGCGCACCGCCTCCGCCGCAGCGCTGGAGCCGAGCCGCCTCCTGCAGCTCCGCCGCGAATCGGTGCTGGCAGCGCTGCGCCGCCATGCGGAGCTGGCCGAGCGCATCATCCTGCTGCTCTGCCGCCGCCTCCGGTGGACCAGCGAGCAGGTGGAGGACTCGGCCTTCCTGCCGCTGGCTGCGCGACTCGCCAAGCGCCTGCTCGCGCTGACCGATGACGGAGCAAGCCGTTTGCGACTCTCGCAGCGGGATCTGGCCGCGCTGGTCGGCGCCTCGCGCGAGGCGGTGAACAAGCTGCTGGTACAGTGGCGGGTGGACGGAGTCATCCGCCAGCGCCGGCAGGAGCTGACGGTGGTGGATGCGGAGGCGCTGAGGAAGGTGTTGGAGGAAAGCGCGTAGTTCCCTCCACCACGCGTAGCGTGGGGGAGGGTTAGGGAGGGGGTCTCGACGAAGCAGCTCAAACGTCGACACCCCCTCCCTATGCGCTTCGCGCGCTCGCTTCGCGAGCCCCCATGCTTCGCATGGTGGAGGGAATCACCTGTTCGGCAGATCCAGCGGATAGACCGGCCGGCGCACCTTCTCGAACTTCAGCTCGTTGTAGTCGGAGGTGCACACGCCCACGCCAGCGCATTCCACGATGCCGCGCGCGATCTCGCCGAAGCCGGCGCGCCAGTGGATGCGGCTTTTCAGCATGACGTAGCGCTTGGCCGTCGGATCGATGCCGAGGCTCAAGAAGCAGTTGAGGTCGTAGGGCTCGGTGTGGTCGGAGATCAGCACGATCTCGGCACGGCCGGTATCGAGCACCACCGAGGGTCCCATGGAGGACTCGACGCCCGCGCCCATGGGGCCGCGATTCTTGAAGCGGCCGTCGGTGATGGTGCGCACACGGCCGGTGACGGTCAGCGGCGGGCTCGGGCGCTGGATCGCCGGCATGGCCATCTTGCCGCCGATCGAGAGCGTCACGGTCTTGCCGATGCCGGCCGCGATCGCCTGCTGCACGGCCGCTGGATCGAAGATCGCGAAGACCGCGACGTCGGACAGACCCTGGCGCAGGATCTCAGCCAGCACGACGGTGGTGTCCATCGTGCCGCCCGAGGCGCAGTTGTCGTAGTGGTCGAGCAGCATGATCGGGCCCCCTCTCGTCCCTGGGCCCTTCTGCTCGCCCAGCGCCTTCGCGCGCGCGACGGACTCTGCCAGCGGCTCGATCTTGAAGACGAAGTCCTCGCGGTCGCGCCACGCCTGCGCCAGCAGCTCGTCGCGCAGTTTCCTCGCGAGCGCCGGGTCGTCGTCGGTCACCACGACGGCGCTCAGCCCAGCGTTGGTGACGTCGGCATGCGGGAAGCCGGTGAAGAGGCTGGCTGCCAGGGCGCCTTCGTTCCGCATCGCCGCGGCGCGCTGCTGCAACGCCTTGTTCGGGTTCTCGAAGCTGCCCTGCCGCATCACGTGCGGCAGCATCGGCGCGTTGCCCCAGGCCATGGTCGGCTTGATCTCGCCCTTGATCGCGCTGAGCAGGATCGAGCCCGCGAGCTGGCCGGTCTCGGCCATGTCGACATGCGGGTAGGTGTGATAGCCGACGACCACGGTCGCGTTGTCGACGATCGCCGGGTAGAGGTTCGCGTGCATGTCGAGCGAAACCGCGACCGGCGTTTTCTGATCGATCGCACGGATGCGCTGCAGGAGCGCCCCTTCGCCGTCCTCCAGGCTCTCCGTCACCATCGCGCCGTGCAGGTCGAGCATGATGCCGTCGAAGCCACCGCGCTCGACCTCGGCGCAGATCGCGTCGGTCATGATCTTGTAAGCGCCATCCTCCACCGGCCCGCTGGGCGAGGCGTGGGCCGCGATCGGCAGCACGATCTCCGCGCCGGCCCTCGTCGCCAGGTCGATGTAGGCGCCGGTCGGCGTGCCGGTGCCGCGGAAGGCGTCGACCGCCGCCTTGCCGTAGAGCGGTCCGAAGCGCTCCAGCGGCGTCGGCACCGGCGAGAAGGTGTTGGTCTCGTGCTCCATCATCGCGATCAGAAGACGCATCATCCGGCCCTCAAGAGATACATGCGCAGGTGGCCCGCGTTCTTCGCCAGCGGCACGCGGCCGACGTACTCGTAGCTGAGCTCCTGCCTGGCCTCCAGGGCGAGGAGGGCGGCGAAGCCCTCGCTGACGTACAGCTCGCCCTCCGGCGTCACCGGCTCCATGCGCGCCGCCCGGCTGATGTGCCGGCCGGTATAGAGGCGCTGGCGCATCACCGGGTCCTCGACGACGAAGACCGGCCCGGCGTGCATGGCCGCGCGCAGGCCGAGGAGGTCCGGCAGGCCGTGCTGCTTGAGCTCGATCTTCGCGAGTTCGGCCTGCAGCGCCAAGGCACAGGCTGCGGCGCGGGCGACGTCGGGGAAGACGAGATAGAGCCCGTCGCCCCAGGTCTGGCGGATCTCGACGGGCCAGTCGTCGCGATCGAGCACGCGCGCCACCGCCGGCAGCAGGACGGCGTTGAACGACAGGAGCTCCGCCTCGGAGAGCTTGCTGAAGCCGCGGAAGTCGCCGAAGAGGAAAGCGCGCAGCGGCCGCTCCGGCAGGTTCGGCCGGCTGGCCGCTCGCTCCGGCCCATTGGACGCATCGCTTGCGGGCGCCTCGCCCGGCCGGCTGGAGATCACGTGGCTGGCGAGGCCATGGCTGCGCCAGAGCGCGATGTCGGCGGCGGTGCCGGCGAGGCCGTTGCCTTCCTGGCCGTCCCAGACCGCGAGCTGCAGGCTCTCCGCGTCCTCCATCCGCGCGCGCAGGCGCGCGAGCCCCATGGCGAGGCGCGCGCAGTAGCCGAAGACGGCGGCATCGCCGAGGTAGCCGCCCTCGGTCGCGAAGCTGAGGCTGGCGGCCTTCGGCAGAAGGGCCTCGAAGCGCTCCTTCCAGCCCGGTCCGGCGGGCTCGACCGAAAGGCGCAGGAAATCCGCCCTGTCGAAGGGCAGCACGAGGTGGAAGGGGATGCCGCGCTTGGCCAGCGCCTCGACGACCAGGATGTCGGCTCCCGAGGCGAGCGACCCGTAGCCGGCGCCGACGGGCTGGCGGTCGAGGAAGGCGGCGATCTCCTCGGCAACCGCCGCCTCGGCCGTGGCGGGAAAGCGGCCGCCCTGGCCGGGTGCGGCGATCATGTGGCCGGTGAAGTGCAGCGAGGCGCGCGGCGCCAGGCGCCGCAGCAGCTCCTCGCCGCGGCCGAGCGCGGCGGTCAGGCGCTTCAGCTGCCGGCGGGTCGAGGCCAGCGCCGCG
>DATEDK010000108.1:0-9346 GCA_035281685.1 Kiloniellales bacterium
GTTCATGATGCGGCCGGTCCGCTCGTCGAACTGCGTCTCCTCCATCAGCGCGAGGCCCAGACCCATGATGATGCCGCCGCGGAACTGGCTGGCGGCGGTCTTGGGATTGAGGATGCGGCCGCAGTCGAAGGAACCGAGGAAACGGCTGATCCGCGGCTCGCCGGTGATCGCGTTGACGCGCGCCTCGCAGAACATCGCGCCGAAGGAGTGCATCGACCAGTGCGTGAACTCCAGGGGCGGCGGCGCGTTCGCCTCGACGGTGACTTCTTCGCGCTGCGCGCGGGCCAGGATCGATGCGTAGCTCTCGTGCCGCTGCGGCTCGTCGAGCTTGCCCAGGCCGCCGTCCAGGCAGCCGACGTCCTCCGGCTTCAGGCCGGCCAGCGGCGAGTCGTTGCCGGCCAGCTTCAGGAGCTCGACGACCAGTGCCCGATGCGCGGCGGCCACGGCGGCACCGATGGCCGCCGTCTGCTGCGACCCGCCGGCCAGCACGACGCCGGGGAGCGAGGAATCGCCGTAGTCGAACGATACCTGCTCCATCGGCAGGCCCAGCCGTTCGGCCGCGACCTGGGTCTGCACCGTTGCCGTCCCCATGCCCATCTCGTGCGCCGCCACGGCGACCTTGGCGCGTCCGTCGCGGGTCAAGGTGATCCGTGCCGCGCCGCCCGGCAGGCGATAGTAGGGGTAGGTCGCCGTCGCGCAGCCCAGGCCGACCAGCCAGTCGCCTTCGCGGCGCTGGCCTGGCTTGGCATTCCGCTTCTCCCAGCCGAAGCGGGCCGCGCCCGACCGATAGGCCTCGACGATGTGGCGCGAGGAGAAGGGGGTGCCGGCCGTCGGGTCCTTGTCCGGTTCGTTGCTCACGCGGAACTCGATCGGGTCCATGCCGAGCTGTTCGGCCAGCTCGTCGATGGCGCTCTCCAAACCGAAGGTGCCGACCGCCTCGCCCGGCGCCCGCATGAAGGTGTTGGCGAGCATGTCCATCTTGGCCACGTTCACCTGCAGCTTGAAGCTCTCGGCCGCATAGGCAACCTTGGCCGGCAGAATGAAGGGTTCGGGCAGCGCGTTGTGCGCGGTCATCGCCGCGGTGCCGACATGGATCAGCGCGGTGATCCGCCCATCCCGTTTTGCGCCGATGGCCACCCGCTGCTCGGTCACGGTGCGTCCTCCGACCACCCGGAAGACGCCCGCGCGCGAGAGAGCGATCCTGACCGGACGTCCGGCGAGCTTCGCTGCCGCCGCGGCAAGTATCTGGTGCTGCCACAGGCACTTGCCACCGAATCCGCCGCCGACGAACGGCGCGGAGACGTGCACCTGCCGCTCCTCGATGCCGAAGATCTGCGCCATCGACCAGGCGAGGTGATCGACCGCCTGCGTGCAGTCGTGCAGGGTCAGCGCCTCGCCGTTCCAGGCGAGCGTCGCGGCGTGCGGCTCGATGGCGTTGTGATTGTGCCGCGGCGTGCGGTAGGTGCAATCGACCTTGTAAGGCGCGGCCGCCAGCACCGCCTCGGCATCGCCGACGTCCAGCCTCAGCGGCTCGCCCAGGAACGCTCCCTGCTCCACCCCCCGGGCCTGGGCGGCCGCGAAGGACGTGACTGCCGCCTCGGTCGCGTAGGTGGCGACCACCAGCGAGGCCGCGTGGTCGGCCTGCTCCTGCGTCTCGGCCAGCACGACGGCGATCGGCTGGCCGTTCCAGTAGATCCGCTCGTCCTGCATGATCGGCAGGTCGTCGCCGCCCGCCGCCTTCTCGGCGGTCAGAAACACCGGCGCCGGCTTCATCCGCGGCGCGTTGCGCCAGGTCATCACCAGCACCACGCCCGGCGCACCTTCGGCGGCGCTGGTGTCGAGGCTGGCAATCCGTCCCTTCGGCACCGCGCTGTGGACGAGCGCGGCATAGACCATGGCAGGCAGCGGTACCTCCGCCGCAAAGGGGGCAGCGCCTCTGACCTTCAGCGGGCCGTCGATCCGCGACAGCGGGGCGCCCACGATGCCGTGCTTCTGCCGGATCAGCGGATCGGGCTTGCCGCCTGGGATCCAGCTGTCGGGAGCCAGGGCGACGGCCTTCTTCATCACCGACTGAACGACGTTCCTGATGCGACTCACGCGCCGGCCTCCTTGAGTGCGGCGAGCACCGCGGTCATCGTCCGCTTGGCGAGCTCCACCTTGAATCCGTTGTCGCGCAGCGGTCTCGCCGCAGCGAGCTCCGCCTCGGCCGCGGCGCGGAACGCAGCTTCCGTCGCCGGCCCGCCCCGGAGCGTCTGCTCCGCCTTCCAGGCCCGCCAAGGCTTGTGCGCGACGCCACCCAGCGCCAGCCGCACGTCACCCACGCGGTCGCCGTCGAGCGCCAGGGCGGCTGCGACCGAGACCAGGGCGAAGGCGTAGCTCGACCGGTCGCGCACCTTCCGGTAGGTGGAGCGCGCCGCCATCGGCAGGGGCGGCAGTTCCACCGCGGTGATCAGCTCGCCGGGTTGCAGGATCGTTTCGACTTCGGGCCGGTCTTCCGGCAGGCGATGCAAGTCGGTGAAGGCCACGCTCCGCTCGCTGTCGATACTGCGCAGGTGGACGATCGCTCCCAGTGCCGCCAGTGCCACGCACAGGTCGGAGGGATGCGTCGCCACGCAGGCCTGCGATGCACCGAGGATCGCATGCATGCGGTTGAAGCCGTCGATGGCATCGCAGCCTTGCCCGGGGTGCCGCTTGTTACAGCGGGAGCCCTGGTTGTCGTAGAAGTAGGCGCAGCGGGTGCGCTGCAGGATGTTGCCGCCGATGGTCGCCATGTTGCGGATCTGCGGCGAGGCCCCGGCGACGATCGCCCGGGTCAGCATCGGATAGCGTGTCCTGACCGCGCGGTGCTCGGCGACCGCCGTGTTGCGCGCCGCGGCGCCGATCAGAAGACCGCCCCCGGCTGTGTCCTCGATCGAGTCCGAGAGGCCGGTCACATCGATCAGCGCGGCGGGCCGCTCCACGGTCTCGCGCATGAGGTCGACGAGGTTGGTGCCGCCGCCGAGATACCTGGCCTGGGGATCGCGGCCGCGGCGGACCGCATCGCCGGCGTCTTCGGCCCGGGCGTAGGTGAAGGGTGTCATTCGGCGGTCCTCGGCTGCGCTTCGCGGATCGCTTCAACGATGCCGTTGTAGGCGCCGCAGCGGCAGAGGTTGCCGCTCATCCGCTCGCGCAGCTCGTCGCCGCTGAGCGCGATCGGATCCGCCGTCAGGTCATCGGTCACATGGCTCGGCACGCCGCGCTCGAGCTCGCGCAGCATGCCAAGGGCGGAGCATAGTTGTCCCGGCGTGCAGTAGCCGCATTGGAACCCGTCGTTCTCGATGAAGGCGCGCTGCAGGGGATGCAGATCGGCACCCTGAGAAAGGCCCTCGACGGTCGTGACCGCGCGTCCGTCGTACTGCACCGCCAGCGCGAGGCATGAAAGGATCCGCTCGCCGTCGGCCAGCACCGTGCAGGCCCCGCAGGCACCCTGATCGCAACCCTTCTTGGTGCCGTGCAGGCCGAGATGCTCGCGCAGGAAGTCGAGCAGAGAGACGCGATGGTCGGCGGGCAAGGGCGCTGCCGATCCATTGATGATGATGGCCACGCCCAATCCTCTCGATTTTCGTGGGTCCAGGCGCGGAACAGCGCCGCACAGGGGCGCGGTTCCCCGCCCTTGAGAAAAGCGGGCGCCGGGCGCGCCGAGCTGTGCCTCCGCCCGCTTCGGTGCTATGCTGGCGCATCGCCGATCTTCGCCCGGTCCCTCGCGGGCGCGGGGATCGTGAGCGCAGGGCGATCGCAGATGAGGCGGCAAAGGCCGGCCCAGATGCATCGCGAAGCGGGATCGCTCGTGGACGTGGGCCGGTGCCGTGTGCGCGGCAGCCGGCGCTCTGCGCTCGCATCGGCATGGAGCGAGGTGCAGCCATGAGCGATACGAACCACATTCGCAATCCCATCGAATGGAGCGTGGACCAGGTGAAGGCGGGAGTGCACGGCGTCGGCCGCGCCAGCGACGCGGCGCGCGACAGCACGCCGCCGAGGGTGCGCCGCATCGCCCTGACGGACCTCCGCGACGCCCTGTCAAAGGGCTGGAAGGACCTGGGCGCCAAGCGCGCGGACATCCTGGTGCTCTGCATCGTCTACCCCGTCATCGGCTTGATCCTGGCCCGCGTCGCCTATGGCTACGACATGCTGCCGCTGATCTTTCCCCTGATCTCCGGCTTCGCCCTGCTGGGTCCCGTCGCCGCCGTCGGCTTCTACGAGATCAGCCGGCGCCGCGAGGCCGGGTTGGACACCAACTGGGCAAGCGTGTTCGGCATCGTGCACGCCCCCTCCTTCGGCGGCATCCTGGCGTTGAGCGCGCTGCTCTTCGGTCTCTATGTCCTCTGGTCGATCGCCGCCTACGTCATCTTCGCGCTGACGCTCGGCCCCGAGCCGCCGGTCTCCCTCAGCGCTTTCGTCAGCGATCTGTTCTCCACCGCAGCCGGTTGGACGATGATCGTCGTCGGCATCGGCGTCGGCTTTCTCTTCGCCGTCGCCGCCCTGGTCATCGGCGTCGTCTCCTTTCCGCTGCTCGTCGACCGCAACGTCGGCATGAAGGTGGCGGTGGCGACCTCGCTGCGCGCGGCGCAGGCCAATCCCGCGCCGATCGCCGCCTGGGGGCTGATCGTCGCCGGCGGCCTGGTGCTGGGCTCGATCCCGGCATTGATCGGGCTGGTCATCGTCCTGCCGCTCTTGGGCCACGCCACCTGGCACCTCTACCGCAAGGTCGTGGCACCGCCCCGATAGCGCAGCAGGAAGGCCCCGCGCGCGACGGGACCATCGGCGAGCGCGGCTGGGCTAGCCTGCCGAGCGGCGCATCGTCCGGGCCTCGGACATGGTGTCGGGATCGAGCAGCTTGGCGCCGGCGGCGGGAATCTCGCGCACCGGCAGCCAGAGCGTGACCCTGGTGCCGCGGCCAGGCTCGGACTCGATCTCCAGCGATCCGCCGGACTGCCGTGCGAAGCCTTCCACCATGGAGAGGCCGAGGCCGGCGCCCTCGCCCACCGCCCGCGTGCTGAAGAACGGCTCGATCGCGCGTCGGCGGACCTCTTCGGTCATGCCGCGGCCGTCGTCGCGCACGGTGATGCAGGCCTGGCCCAGGCGGGCCTCGAGCGCGGCGCCAGCGCGCGCCGAGAGGACCACGTGGCCGCCGGGCTCGCAGGCCTGGCAGGCGTTCTCCGCCAGCGCCAGGAGCGCGCTGAGCAGCGCGCGGCGGTCGGCGCGCACGGTCAGCCCGCCATCCGGCAGCTCGAAGAGGCAGCTGAGCCGCGGCCCCGCCAGACGCTCCAGCTGCGGCTTCAGCTCCAGCAGCACCGAGGCGACGCGATGGCCATCCGGGCGCAGCATCTGCTTGCGCGAGAAGGCGAGCAGTCGACGCGTCAGCTCGGCCGCGCGCTCACTCGCTTCCAGGATCATCTCGGCCTCGCGCGAGCCCGCGGGATCCCCGGCCATGCGGTCGCCCAGGCTCTGCGCGGCGCCCATCGAGACCTGCAGCAGATTGTTGAACTCGTGCGCGATGCCGCCGGTGAGCTGGCCCATGGCGAGCAGGCGCTGCTGCGCCAGGCGGTCGCGCTCCTGTGCCTCGCGCGCCCGCGCCTCCGCCTCGTGGCGATCGGTCACGTCCATCACCGTACCGTGCCAGACGACGATGCCGTCGGCCTCGCGCCGCGGCCGCGAGCGCGAATGCATCCAGCGATAGTTGCCGTTCTTGTCCGCCAGGCGATAGACGATGTCGAAGGTCTCCATCGTCTCGGCGGAGTGCCGCAGGCCTTCCGCGTAGCGCGCCGCGTCCTCCGGGTGGAGGCGTCGGGTGAAGACGCTGGAGTCGGCGATGATCTCGGCGGCGCCGGCGCTCAGCGCCTGCTCGTCGCTGCTGAAGAAGTTGAAGCGCAGCGTGCCGTCCGGCCGCAGGCGGCGGCTGAAGATGGTGCCGGGGATGTTGCGGGCGATGGACTCGAGCTTCTCGGCGTTGGCCTCGATCTCCGCCTGCAGCGCCCGCCGGCTGTGCATGTGGGCCAGTGCGTAGCCCAGCACGAGCACGCCCAGGATGTTGACGCCGACGACCGGCCCCGCTTCGGCATTGATGAACGAGAGGGCGCGCGGCACCGGCAGCAGCAGGTAGATGCAGGCGCTGCTGCCGAGCCCGACGGCCAAGGCGAGCAGCGGCAGGGCCCAGCCTTGCGGCAGCCGCTGCTGCCAGGCCCGGAAGAGCACGCCCAGCGCGCCGGCGAGGACGATCAGCCCAAGCCCGGCGGCCAGCGTGTCGCCGCCCAGGTAGACGCGATAGGCGAAGGCCGGCAGCACGGCGGCCAGCGCCGCGGGCCAGCCCGCGATGAACCCGGCGGTCGCCAGGATGGCGCCCCGCGCGTCGATGAGGACGCCGGAACTCAGCACGAGGGGATCGGTCATGGTCAGCACGGCGCCGGCCCCGAAAGCGGCGCCGACGAGCACCGAGGCCGTGCGCGGCGAGGACTTCGGCGCCCGCCAGATCAGCTCGGAGAAGACGAGCAGCAACAGGGCAACGAGGCCCAGGTTGCCCAGCGTCGAAGTCCAGGGCAGCGGATGCATGGCCGGCCCTTCTTGCCAGAAGCCGGCAGCGCCGCGAGGTCCGGACCGTTCCAACGTCCGGCGGCGCCGCGAAAGAACATTTCACGAAGGAATGACAGCGGCATGGCTGGCCGAAAGAGCCGGCGGACCCTGGCCGGGGCAGCCCTTCCTCCCTACATCGGCGGATGCAGTCCGCCGCCGTACTTGACGGCGCGGCGGGGGTAGGGTCACTACGAGCCGAAGGAAGGAGCCGACGGGAACCTGCCATGAACCAGACCGACGCCGTGCGCGTGCAGCTCTATCTGCGCCAGCTCTTCGGCAACGACCGCGTGATCGTGAAGCTGCGCCCGAAAGACGGTTCGGCCGAGGTCTACCTGGGCCAGGAGTTCGTCGGCGTCATGTTCCGCGACGACGAGGAGGGCGACGTCTCCTTCTCCTTCACCATGGCGATCCTGGAGGAGGACCTGCCTCCGGCGCCGCGCGGCCTCGCTTCCTGACCGACGCCTGGACCGGCGGCGGAGCCGGCGACGATGAAGGTCGCGACCTACGACAGTCCCAGCACGGATTCCTTCGGCGAGGAAATCGCCAATGCGGTGACGCACGGCATCGCATTGCTGCTCGCCATCGCCGGCCTGGTGATCATGGTCGTCGATGCGTCGATCGCCGACGACGGCTGGGCGCTCTTCAGCGCCATCGTCTACGGCACCTCGCTGGTGCTGCTGTTCCTCTCCTCCACGCTCTACCATGCACTGCGTCGCGATGCGGCGCGGCGCTTCTTCCTCGCCTTCGACCACATCGCGATCTTCCTGCTGATCGCCGGCACCTACACGCCGATCGCCCTCCTGACCGTGCCCGAGCCGACCAACTGGATCCTCTTCGCGCTGATCTGGGGACTCGCCGTCACCGGCATGGTGCTGCGCTTCGTCTGGCTTGCCGGCTTCCAGATCATCTCGCTGCTGCTCTATCTGGTGATGGGCTGGATCTCGATGGTCTGGGCCAACAGCTTCTTCGACGCCATCGGCGGCGGGGTCTACCTCATCATCGCCGGCGGCGCCTGCTTCACGCTGGGCGTTCTGTTCTACCTGCTGCGCCGCCTGCCCTATAACCACGCGGTCTGGCACCTCTTCGTGCTGGGCGGGGCGATCTGCCACTTTCTGGCCGTACAACTCTACGCCATGCCGATGGTGCTCTAGTGCGCTTCCTGCTGTTCTGCCTCTTCCTGGCTGCTGCGCTCCCGGCGCCGGCGGCCGACATGGAGGAGAGCTGGACCTTCATCGACGAGACCGCCGCGGCGGAGAGCCCGCTCGGCCGCCAGGCGCGCGCCGCGATCTACCGCGGCGATTTGCTGGTGGCGCTGCGCTGCCATGACGACGGCTCGCGGCGGTGGGAGTCCTTCCTCGTCGGCGCCACCTGGTTCCTGCAGCCGAAAGCGCATCCGATCTTCGAGCTTTCGGTCGATGCCGGGCCGCCCGTGGCGCTGGAGTTCCAGCGCGAGACCAGCTTCCGCTTCGCGCTGATCAATCCGCCGCGCGAGCTGATCCAGGCGCTGGGGGCCGGCAGCCAGCTCACCATCGGCGGGCCGGACTTCGACGGCGGTCCGCGCACCATTCCCCTGAAGGGTTCGAAGGAAGCGATCGACGGCGCCTTCGCGCTCTGCGGCTACGACCCGCTGGCGAGCTAGGGCTGCCGCTCAGGTGGGCTTGTAGTTCGCCTCGCCGGTCTTCAGCACCCAGTCGACCATCTGCTTCAGGACGGCGCCCAGCGCATCGTCGAAGGCCTGGATGATGGCCGGCATGGCGTCCTCGCCCGCGGGCGCGCGAACGTCGAAGGAGGTCGAGCCGACGATCGCGCGTTCGGCAGCGCGCACCAGCTTGCAGGCGATCGCGACATGCGCCTCGATCGCACCGGTGAAGTACTCCGCCTGAAACTCCCGCAGCTCGCTGCGCAGCTCGAAGTCGGCCCGGAGACCGACCGCGCGACGGCCGACCGCGACGATCTTGCCGGAGTTCTCGAAGGACTCCAGCATCAGCGTCTGGATCATGAAGGGCGCGCGGTCGGTCCAGCCGGAAGCGGCGTAGTACTCGATGCGCGTCGGCTCGCGCATCAGCGCGATCCGGGTGGTGTCGAGCGAAGCGTCGGCATCGGGCTGCGCCAGGACGAGCTGCCACTCCACCGTCGGCAGATCGTCCGCGAAGGTGCTCTTCGGCGTCAGGCGGAAGAGCTGCGGCGGCGGGCCCTGACCCGGGATCAGCTCCGAGCAGCCCGCGAGTGTGGCGGCCGGCGCGAGGCCGAGCGCGCCCAGGAGCAGGCCGCGGCGCGTCAGACCGCCCCTAGCGTTGCTGTTGCGTCGGTTCATAGCCTTCCTGTTGATCGCCGAAGAGGAAGCGGGCCGGGTCGCGCTCGACCTCGGTGGTGATCTTGCGCAGGCTGGAGACCACCTCGCGCGCCTCGGTCAGGAAATTGATCAGCTCGAAGAGGCCTTGCGCGGTGAAGTCGCGCAAGGGCTCGCGGTTCTCCGCCACCAGCGCCGAGATCTCGCCGGTCATCGAGCTGAAGTTGCGCGTGCCCTCGCGCAGCTCGGTGAGCAGGCCGCGCACGTCGGCGCTCACGTTGTCGACGCCCTGCTTCAGGCGCTCCGCCAGAGCGGAGATGTCGCTCAGCGCGCGGTCGGCCGTGCTGACCAGATTGACCGCATCCTCCTCGACGGTCGTCGTGAAGCTCTCGATCGACTTGGCGGCGTTGTCCAGGCTGTTCAGCGCTCCCTCCACCGTGATCACCAACG
>DATEDK010000109.1:0-2688 GCA_035281685.1 Kiloniellales bacterium
GCGAAGCGATCGTCTGCGACGGCGGCTGTTCGCTGCGCGCGGCGGTCGGCTGTTCGGGTGTCGGCGCCCGGCGCCGCCCGGGTGTCGGCCGAATGACCGTCCGGTTGTCGTCCTCAGGCTCGGCGAAGGGATTGTCGCTCATGCTCGCCTCACGTCAGCGGCGTCAGCCGCGGATCGCCCAGAGCTCGATATTGAGGTTCGGGAACTCGCCGGAGAGATGGATGGCAAAGCCACCGGAGGACTGCAGCTCCTTCCAGTGCGCCGAATTGCGGTCCAGCTCGAAGTAGGTCGCCCCGGCATAGAACGGCAACTGCCGCGGCGCCACGGGCAACGGCCGCACCGCTATGCCCGGCAGGGCGACGTTCACCAGCTCGCGGATGTGCTCGACCGCGCCGATCTTGACCTGCGACGGGAACAGCCGGCGCAAGGTCTCGGTCGGCACGTCGGCCTGCACGGCCAGCACGAAGCTCGACGAGCGCAGGATGCCGCGATCGACGATCGGGCCGACCCGCACGCCGTAGGCGCGCTGCTGCAGCGGGATCTGGATCGCGGTCTGCTCGATGACCGTCGACAGCGACCGGCGCAGGTCGGCGATCACCGGCGCGAAGCTGCGCTGCAGGTCGGCATGCCGGTAGGGCGGATAGTCCGAGGGCCGGCGACTCGCTTCGGTGAAGGTCGCGAAGTCGCCCGCCATCTGCACCAGGGCGGCGTAGAGATCGGCCGGATGGACATTGCCGTCGCTCGCCCAGTGCGCCAGGAGCTTCTGCGAGCGGTTGACCGACTGCAGCAGCAGGAAGTCCGAGACGTCGGCGACACCGCGCGATCCGGGCGCCGTCAGCCGCGCCGCCAGGGCCTCGCCGCGCTGATTGAGCAGGCCGGCGAGCTCGGCGAGCAGGCCGGTCAGGGGCGGAGCGGCCGAGCAGGCAAGGCACGGCGCGATCCACTGATCGTCGAGCACGACCTTGCGGTCGGCGCCGACCTCGACCACGCGCGCAAGGCCGATGCCGTGATAGCCCGCGCGATTCTCGGTCTCGAGCATGTAGCGCAGGCGCAGCCTGCCGACCTGCACCTCGGCGGGCTGCGGCGAGCCGGAATGCGTGTCGTAGGCTTCGAAAGGCTTCTGCTCGTAGCGGCCTTCGGAAGAGCCGTTGGCCGTGACCTCGACCGATCCCGCCTGCCGCATCGGCAGCACGAGATAGACGACCGCATTGCGCGTCGTCTCGGGCAGGTCGAGCGGCACCGGCTGATCGGTCTCGCCGGGCAGCGAGAACGGCGTGCCGTCCTCGAACACGCCGCTGCCGCTTGCCAGGGCGAACTGGCCGGTGGCGAGCAGGTTGCGGTTGATCACGCCCTCGGTCAGCCCCCAGGCATGGGAACGCAAGGAGGCGGTGCGGTCGCGCACCAGCGCTTCCAGCCATCGATCCTGCTGCTGGAAGTGCTGCGCCCGCAGGAACATGCCCTCCAGCCAGACAACACGGTTTGACCAGGTCATGTCGGCACCAGTGCGGCTCTGGTGCCGCTGATCGAGATTGCAAACCGCGAGAGCCCGCTCTCGGCGATGGGAGCGACCATGCGCCATTGCGCCCGATCGATGTCGCGGAACATCACGGCGACGCCGATGAAGCGCACCCCGGGCTTCGGCATCAGGGTTACCTTGCGGGTCTCGCCCGGCCGGACCACGACCTCTTCGGCGCCGGCGCTTTCCGTTCCGAGCGTCTGGGCCTCGCGCTGCATCAGCGAGTAGACATCGGCCGCCTCGAACCTGCCCCTGGCATTGAGCGAATAAAGACGAACCGCGACGGACACCGGCGTGCCTGCCGGATTGGGGTTGATGTCGGAGGCCGCCCTGACGGTGACGTCGACCACCGCCGGCGCCGGCGGCCCGCCGCAGCCTTCGATCAGGAGGGCGCCCGGCACCGCTCCGAGCAGCAGCCGGCGGCTAATCATGACGACGCACGTTCGGCGCTCAGCTTTTCGATCGCCTGCTCGTAGGCACGCGCGAAGGCCTTGCCGAACACACTGTCGAAGTCGTCCGAAAGAGCCTGCGTCACGCTCTTGTGCAACTGGCCGAAGGCATCCCACGCCCGTGCCTTCTTCTGAGCCGGATGGATCTGCAGCCCGCCGCCACCGGCCTTTTGCTCGATGGTCTCGGGGTCGAACTGGGAGAGCAGGACCCGCACGGCGGCCTGCATCGCGGAAATGGTCGCCAACTCGTGCATCCTGAGATCGTCGAACGCTTCGGCAATGGCCTCGTCTGCCGGCATGCTGCCGCGCCGGCCGATGCCGAGCAGAGTCGCCAGGGCGTCGTTGTCGTCGAGTGAGAACTTCAAGGGGTTGTTGCCGCTCGGCATGATCATCGTCCGCTCGATGCGGAACTCGTCCTTGATGCTGGAGCGCGCCATCAAGGTCTGGCGAAGACCGGAGACGCCCGCCCGCAACGCAGCGCCGATTCTCTCCAGCGTCTTCTCCGGATCCGCCAGTGTCACGTCGCTGAGCGCCGCGCCACGCAGGAAGGCCTCGACCACGGCGGCGTCGCTCGTCGCCTCGACTGGAGGCGCTGCCGCCGGAGCAGGCGGCCGTCGCTCGCTCTTTGCCGGCGCGGCCGGAGCGCGCTCTGGAGCGCGCTCGGCCTGCGGCGGCCGGGCGTTGGCGGCCGGCAGCTCGACGTCCCAGTCGTCGGGAATGATG
>DATEDK010000110.1:0-6426 GCA_035281685.1 Kiloniellales bacterium
TTTCTCTGCCGCCACGCAACCCGCGCCGAGCATGTCTGGCGCGTGCAGTGGCGGCCGGGGACGCTCACGTTCTGGGACAACCGCTGCACGCAGCACCGGCCGATGAACGATTATCACGGCCACCGCCGCGAGATGCATCGCGTGACCGTGGAGCGCGAGGACCGGGTCGCCTAGACTGAGGGCATGACCGGGGGGCTCTGGTTCGCGCTCATTCTCGTGGCCGCACTCGGCGCCGGACTGATCGCCGGCGTCTTCTTCGCCTTCTCCAGCTTCGTCATGCGCGCGCTGGGCCGCCTGCCGGCGCCGGGCGGCATCGCCGCCATGCAGGCGATCAACGTCGTCGTGCTGAACCTCGCCTTCCTCGGCGTCTTCCTCGGCACCGCCGTTCTCTGCCTGGTCCTGGCGGTGACCGCGATGATCCATTGGCAGAGCGGGCTCGCGACCTGGCTGATCGGCGCTGCGCTCTGCTATCTGCTCGGCACGGTGCTGGTGACCATGGCGTTCAACGTG
This sequence comes from Kiloniellales bacterium, assembly GCA_035281685.1. GTDB lineage: Bacteria > Pseudomonadota > Alphaproteobacteria > Kiloniellales > JACOMY01 > DATEDK01. Next base: position 511 of record DATEDK010000110.1, read on the forward strand.
CCGCGCAACGACGCGCTCGCGAAGGTCGAGCCCAGCAGCACCGCGGGCGCGCAGCTCTGGGCGCGCTACCTCGTCGGCTGGACGGTGTGGAATTCGGTGCGCACGTTGGCCGCGCTCGCGGCCTCCGGCCTTTTCATCGTCGCGCTGACGCGGCTCTGAGCCGTGGCGCACGAGGCGTTCATTGCCCGGCACTTTCCGGCGCTCGAGCGCGACTTCGCGCGACACAACCTGATCCTCGGTTCGATCGAGGCCGAGCGCGACCTGGCGGAACCGAACATTGCGACCTGGAGCCTGGGCGCTCCCGGCGCCTGTGCGATCCATTTCCCTGGACAAAGCCTGATTCTTGGCGATCTCGACCGGGCGCAGTGCGCGCGCCTGGCCGAAGAGACACTGTCCCTACACCCGGAGGGAATCGGCGGCCCCGAGGAGACGGCAGCCTGGTATGTCGAGCGCGCGGTCGAGCTGGGCAAGCGCTATCGCCCGCCGGTGGCGCAGGCGATCCTCGCGCTGACCGGGCCGCCTCGCCACCCCTCGGTGCCGGGCACTCCGCGCCGCGCCGCACCGGAGGATGCCCTGCTGGTGGCCGACTGGATCCTGGCCTTCTATCGGGAGGCCGTGGTCGACGAGCGGCCGCCAGAGCGCGACGAGCTCCAGCGGTCGGTTGCGCGAGGCCAGCATTTCCTTTGGATCGCCCGCGGTCGGCCCGTCGCGGTCGCGCGCATTGCCCGTCGCGCCGGTCGCGGCGGCGCGATCGCGCCGGTCTACACGCTGCCGGAGGCGCGCAATCAGGGTTTCGGCGCCGCCATCACCGCGCACCTCTGCGAACGGCTGCTGGCGGAAGGCCGCGGCACGGTGGCGCTCTACGTCGATCGCGGCAACGCCGCCGCCATTCGCTGCTACGCCAAGCTTGGCTTCCGCATGAATTGCGCCTCCCTGCACTATGCACGCGATAGAGGTTCTTGACTCTCCTCTCCGTCCCTTCAGACTTCCGAGTGTGGAACGAGCGTTTCAAATACGAAATATGCCTGCTCTGCGCCCCGCCGCCGAGCCGTCGCGGGCCGTGCTCAACGCCTTCGCCATCCTCGACTGCTTCGACCAGCAGCACCGGCGGCTGAGCCTCGCGGAGATCAGCCGGCGGACCGGCGTACCCAAGGCCACCGCGCTGCGCCACCTCCTGGCGCTGGACGAGGCGGGCTACGTCGTCATCGACGACGCGCGCCAGCACTACAGCCTCGGCTCACGTGCCCTGCTGCTGGCAGATCGCTACCTGGCGCAGTTCGATCGCCTGGAGGTGATCCGCGGCGCGCTCGCGGAGCTGGCGGAGGCAACCGGCGAGACGGCGCACTATGGCGTGCTGGAAGGCACCGAGATGGTCTATCTCGAGATCGCCGAGTCCCCGCAGCGGGTGCGCATCTACGTGCGCCGGGGCGACCGTCTGCCGGCGCACGCGGTCGCGGGCGGCAAGGCCGTGCTCGCCCACGAAAGTGCGGAGACGCTCGCCCAGTTCATCGCCCAGGGCCTGGCGCCCTTGACCAGCCGCACGATTACACGGGCGCACGACTTCCGCGCCGAGCTTGCGACCGTGCGCCGCCGGGGCTACGCCGCCAACCTGGGCGAGTGGGTCGACGAGGTCACCGCCGTCTCCGCGCCGATCTTCGGACCGCAAGACCGGGTGGTCGGCGCCCTCGGCGTCGCCGGGCCGGGCACGCGTCTGAAGGCGGCGCGGGTGCCGGAGATCGGAGAACTCGTGCGCCGGTCGGCCGGACGTGTATCGTCTTTGCTGGGTGCCCGTCGTACCGCCGCGGGCAAAGGCTAGGGAAGGGCCAGGGGAAGGAGAAAGTGAGCGAGGACGTTGCCATCGAGACCCGGGGGTTGACCAAGGACTTCAACGGCTTCCTCGCCGTGAAGAACGTCGATCTGCGGGTGCGGCTTGGCTCGATCCACGCGCTGATCGGCCCGAACGGCGCCGGCAAGACGACCTGCTTCAACCTGATAACCAAGTTTCTCACCCCGACGAGCGGACAGATCTTCTATCGCAACCAGGAGATCACCGGCGCCGAGCCCGCCGACCTGGCGCGCCGCGGCGTCTGCCGCTCGTTCCAGATTTCCGCCGTCTTCCCGCACCTGACCGTGCTGGAGAACGTGCGGGTCGCCCTGCAGCGGAAGCTCGGCACCTACCTCCACTTCTGGCGTTCCGAGCGCAGCCTGAGGCGCCTCAACGAACGGGCGGTCGAGCTGCTGGCCGCGGTCGGGCTCGCCAGCTTCCGCAACCGGCTGACCGTCGAGCTGCCCTATGGCCGCAAGCGCGCGCTCGAGCTCGCCACCACGCTGGCGATGGAGCCGGAGGTGCTGTTGCTGGACGAGCCGACGGCGGGCCTCGGCCACGAGGACGTGCGCTCGATCACCAAGCTGATCGGCGAGGTCGCCGCCGGCCGCACGGTGCTGATGGTGGAGCACAATCTCGGCGTCGTGGCCGATCTCTCGCAGCGCATCACCGTGCTGCAGCGGGGCGAGGTGCTGGCCGAGGGCTCCTACCAGGAGATCTCGCGCAACGAGGAGGTGCGCCGCGCCTACCTGGGCGGAGGCGGGCATCATGGCTGAGAACGGCGCCTACCTCGCGCTCGACGACGTGCGTGCCTTCTACGGCGAGTCGCAGGCTCTGCACGGCGCCACCCTTGCGGTCGAGCGCGGCGAGGTGGCGACGCTGATCGGCCGCAACGGCGCCGGCAAGACGACGACGTTGAAGGCGATCATGGGCCTGCTGTCGCGCCGCACCGGCGGCATTCATTTCGACGGTCGGGACCTGCTGCCGCTGCGCTCGCACCAGATCGCCCGGCTGGGCATCGCCTACTGCCCGGAGGAGCGCGGCATCTTCGCCTCGCTCTCGGTGCAGGAAAACCTCGTGCTGCCGCCGGTCGTGCGGCAGGGCGGCATGACGCTGCCCGACATCCACGCGCTCTTCCCGAACCTGCGCGAGCGCTCGACGAGCCAGGGCACCAAGCTCTCCGGCGGCGAACAGCAGATGCTGGCCATCGCCCGCATCCTGCGCACCGGCGCCAAGCTCCTCCTGCTGGACGAGCCGACCGAAGGTCTGGCCCCGACGCTGGTGGAGCAGATCGGCCGCGCGATCGCCCGGCTGAAGGCGGCGGGCTTCACCATCCTTCTGGTGGAGCAGAACTTCCGCTTTGCCGCGGAGGTGGCCGACCGGCACTACATCATGGAATCAGGCAAGGTCGTCGACTGCGTTCTGGCCGCCGACCTCGACCATAGCGCCAGCCGTCTGCTGGCCTATCTCGGCGTTTGACGCCGGAGTTGGGTGAATGGGGAACCCAGAAGCCAAGGGAGGCAGAACATGAAAGGCCTAGCTTTGCTCCTCGGTTCGTGCGCGCTCGTTGCCTTCGCCTCGAGCGCCGCGGCCGACCTGTCCGACGGCAAGGTCAAGATCGGCGTGATCAACGACCAGTCCGGCATCTACTCCGACTTGTCCGGCATGGGCGGCGTGCGCGCTGCCGAGATGGCCATCGAGGACTTCGGCGGCACCGTGCTGGGGCAGCCGATCGAGCTGGTTTTCGCCGACCACCAGAACAAGGCGGACATCGCCTCCAACATCGTCAACAAGTGGATCGACGAGGACCAGGTCGACCTGATCAGCGATCTGCCGAGCTCCTCGGCGATGTTGGCGGTGCAGGAGATCGTGCGGCAGAAGCAGCGCCTGGTGATCGTCTCCACCGGCGCCACCTCCGACTTCACCGGCAAGGCCTGCTCGCCTTACGGCATCCACTGGACCTACGACACCTACGCGCTGGCGCACGGCACCGGCAAGACGCTGGTCGAGCAGGGCGGCGACACCTGGTTCTTCATCACCGCCGACTACGCCTTCGGCCACGCCCTGCAACGCGACACCACCGCCTTCATCGAGGAGGGCGGCGGCAAGGTGCTGGGCTCGGTCCTGGCGCCCTTCCCGAACCAGGACTTCTCCTCCTTCCTGCTGCAGGCGCAGGCTTCGGGCGCGAAGATCATCGGCCTCGCCAACGCCGGCGGCGACACCATCAACTCCGTGAAGCAGGCTGCCGAGTTCGGCATCGTCGAGGCCGGGCAACGCCTGGCGGGCCTGCTGATCTTCATCAGCGACATCCACTCGCTGGGCCTGCAGACCGCGCAGGGCGTGGTGCTGACGACCGGCTTCTACTGGGACCTCGACGACGAGACGCGCGCCTGGTCGAAGCGCTTCTACGAGCGGCATGGCGCCATGCCGACGATGACGCACGCCGGCGTCTATTCCAGCATCACCCACTACCTGAAGGCGGTCGAGGCGGCCGGCACCGACGAGCCCCTGGCGGTGGCGGCGAAGATGCGCGAGCTGCCGATCGAAGATTTCTTCGCCAAGAACGGCAGATTGCGCGAGGACAACCGCATGGTGCACGACATGTACCTGGCACAGGTGAAGGCGCCGGAGGAATCGAAGTACGACTGGGACTACTACAAGATCCTGGCGACGATCCCGGCGGAGGAGGCTTTCCGGCCGCTCAGCGAGAGCGAATGCCCGATGGTGAAGAAGTGATCGCCTAAGAGAACGGGGCCAGGCCGGTGACCGAGGTTTTCGGCATACCAACGCAGCTGCTGTTCAGCCAGCTGCTGATCGGGCTGATCAACGGGGCGTTCTACGCCACGCTCAGTCTCGGCCTGGCCCTGATTTTCGGCATGCTGAACATCGTCAACTTCACGCACGGCGCCATGTACATGATGGGCGCCTTCGTTGCCTGGCTGGTGCTGCACTACCTCGGGCTTGGCTATTGGTGGGCGCTGCTGCTGGCACCGATCGTGGTGGCGATCTTCGCCGCCGTCATCGAGCGGCTGCTGCTGCGCTACCTCTATCACCTCGACCACCTCTACGGCTTCCTCCTGCTGTTCGGGGTCTCGCTGATCATCGAGGGCGCCTTCCGCTACGGCTATGGCGTCTCCGGGCAGCCCTACAGCATTCCGGAGGAGCTCAGCGGCGGCATAAATCTTGGTTTCATGTTCCTGCCGATCTATCGCGGCTGGGTGATCCTGGCCTCGCTGATCGTCTGCTTCGGCACCTGGTACCTGGTGGAGCGCACCAAGCTGGGCGCCTACCTTCGTGCCGCGACCGAGAACCCGAAGCTGGTCGGCGCCTTCGGCGTGAACGTGCCGCGCATGATCACGCTGACCTACATGCTGGGCGCCGGGCTCGCCGCCATCGCCGGCGTGCTGGCGGCGCCGATCTACCAGGTGAGCTCGATCATGGGCTCCAACATCATTCCCGTGGTTTTCGCCGTGGTGGTGATCGGCGGCCTGGGCTCGATCCTCGGCTCGATCGTCACCGGCTTCGTGCTCGGTCTCTGCGAGGGACTGACCAAGGTGTTCTATCCCGAGGCCTCGAACACCGTGGCCTTCGCGATCATGGTGATCTGTCTGCTGATCAGGCCGCAGGGCCTCTTCGGCAAGCGGGGGTGAGGCCATGACCCGCATCGTGCTCTTCCTGCTGCTGGCCGCCGCGGCTCTGGCCGCGCCCTACGTCCTCTATCCGGTCTTCCTGATGAAGGCCTTCTGCTTTGCGATCTTCGCCTCGGCGTTGAACCTGCTGCTGGGTTACGGCGGGCTGCTCTCCTTCGGCCATGCCGCGCTCTTCGGCGGCTCGGCCTATGTCGCCGGGCATGCCGCCAAGGTCTGGGGGCTGCCGACCGAGCTGGCGATGATCACCGGCGTCGCCTGCGGCGCGCTCATCGGTCTGGTCTTCGGCGTGCTGACCAGTCGACGGGCCGGCATCTACTTCGCGATGATCACCTTCGCGCTGTCGCAGATGGTCTATTTCATCGCGTTGCAGCTGCCCTTCACCGGTGGCGAGGACGGACTGCAGGCGGTGCCGCGCGGCCATTTCCTCGGCATCCTGGATCT
>DATEDK010000111.1:0-6090 GCA_035281685.1 Kiloniellales bacterium
CTCGGCGATGCCGGACATGCCGATGCCGCCGATACCGATGAAATGCAGCACGCCGATGTCGCGCGGCAGCTCTCTCATGCGGCGCGCTCCCCGGCCCCGCCTTGCCTGCCGTTGGGCGAGCGGCCGTCGGTCTTGAGGCGCCCCTCGACGAGGTCGGCCAGGCGACGCGCGGCATCGTCGACGGCGAAGGCGCGCGCCGCGCCGGCCGCGCGCACCAGGAGCGCGGGCTGCGAGAAGAGGCGCTCGAGTTCGGCCGAGAGCCGCGCGACGTCGAGCTCCGATTGGTGCATCACCCAGCCGCCGCCGGCGGCGCACAGCGCCTCGGCATTGGCACGCTGGTGGTCGTCGGCAGCGAAGGGATAGGGCACCAGCAGCGCAGGACGGCCGGCCGCCGCGATCTCGGCCACCGTCGAGGCACCCGAACGGCAGAGCAGAAGCGTCGCCTGCGCCAGCCGCTGCGGCATGTCGTCGAAGAAGGGCTTCAGCTCGGCCTCCACGCCGCAGGCCTTGTAGGTGGCCGCGACCTCCTGGAGATCGCTGCCGCGCACCTGCTGCACCACCTTGAGCCGCGTCTTGATCGCGTCGGGCAAGCGGCAAACCGCTGCCGGGACGAGTTCGTTGAAGACCCGCGCCCCCTGCGAGCCGCCGGTGACGAGCAGCGTCAGCCGGTCCCGCGGGCCGGGCACGGCGTAGGGACGGCGGCCCACCTCGGCGATGGCGGCGCGCACCGGATTGCCGGTCAGATGGATGCGCTCCTTGAGAGTCTCGGGCAGGCCGCGCACCGATGCGAAGGAGGTGGCGATGGCGCCTGCCTTGGGCGCCAGCAGGCGATTGGCGCGGCCGATGACGGCGTTCTGCTCGTGAATGACGACCTTGAGCCCGAGCTTGCCCGCGGCCCAGACCGTCGGCACCGAGGCATAGCCGCCGAAGCCGACGACCGCCTTGGCGCCGAGCTTCCGCAGGAGGTGCTTTGCCTGCCAGGTGCCGCGCAGGATCTGCAGGCCGGCCAGCGCCTTCCGCCAGAGGCCCGTGCCCAGCACGGCCGCTGCCGCCAGGCGATGCGTCTGCACCTCCGCGAGATCGGGCCCGAAGTCCTTGCCGCGCTTGTCGGTGAAGAGCGCGACGCGCCAGCCGCGCTCGACCAGGAGGCGCGTCAGCGCCTGCGCCGGGAACATGTGCCCGCCGGTGCCGCCGGCAGCGATGACGATCAGAGCCTTGCCGTTTTTGCCCCCGTTCTTGTGTGCCATCAGAGCGCCTCCGCTCCGGCCGGACGGCGGCGGGTCAGCGCCAGCACCATGCCCATGGCGATGGCGAGCGCGAGATAGGAGGAGCCGCCGTAGGAGATGAACGGCAGCGTCATGCCCTTGGTCGGGATCAGGTGCAGGGCCGAGGCCATGTTGATGAAGGCCTGCAGGCCGACCTGGGTCAAAAGGCCGGTCGCCGCCAGCAGCACGAAGAGGCTGGTCTCGCCCATCAGCTTGGCGAAGCCGCGCAGCACGACGAAGGCGAAGAGCACCACCAGGAAGAGGCAGACGACGACGCCGAACTCCTCGCCGGCGACGGCGAAGATGAAGTCGGAGTGCGAGTCCGGCAGCAGATCCTTGACAGTGCCCTCGCCCGGGCCGCGGCCCCAGGCGCCGCCGTTCTGGAAGGCCTCGAGCGACCGCTCGACCTGGTAGGTGTCGCCCGCGGAGGGGTCGAGGAAGGAGTCGACGCGCTCGGCCACGTGCGGGAAGAGGAAGTAGGTGGCGACGAGCAGGCCGATCGCGCAGAGCGCGATCCCGCCGACCCAGAGCAGCGAGAGGCCGGCCAGGAAGAACTGCATGCCGAAGACGGCGGTCAGCACCACGGTCTGGCCGACGTCGGGCTGCAGCAGGAAGAGCCCGGCGATGCAGAGGTAGAGTCCGGTCGCGATGGTCGCGCCGGGCAGCGCGCCCTCGACGCGGCCCAGCGAGAACATCCAGGCGGCGGTCACCGCGAAGAAGGGCTTGGCGAACTCCGAAGGCTGCAGCGAGAAGCCGCCCAGCTCGATCCAGCGGCTGGCGCCCTTGATCTCCTGACCGATGAAGAGCGTGGCGATGAGCAGCGCGATGGCCGCCAGCAGGCCCAGTACGGCGAAGCGGTTGACCGAGCGCGGCGCCAGCATGGAGATCGCCAGCATCAGCAGCACGGCCAGGGGGATCATCACCATGTGCCGGCGCGCGAGCTGAAAGGGATCGGCCATGCCGATGCGGTCGGCCGCGGCCGGCGAGGCCGCCAGCATGAAGATCGCGCCCATGCCCATCAGGAGGAAGAGCGCCACGATCTGCCAGCGGTCGACGGTCCACCACCAGCGGCCGAGCACCGATTGATCGCTGCGGGCGAGCGTCATCATCGCGCCGCCTCCAGTGCTTCGACGATGCGGCGGAAGTCGCGCCCGCGCTCCTCGAAGTCGTCGTACTGGTCGAAGGAGGCGGCCGCCGGCGAGAGCAGCACGACGGCGCCCTTGCGGCCGTCGCGCTTGGCCGCGGCGAAGGCCGCGTTGACCGCGCGCTCCATTGTTCCGCAGCGCTGGCTCGGCATGGCGCCGCGCAGCTCGCGTTCGAAGCGCTCGCTCGCCTCGCCGATCAGGAAGGCCTCCGCCACGTCGCCGTAGAGCTCCTCCAGGCCCTGCAGACCGGTCTCCTTGGCGCGGCCACCGAGGATCCAGTAGATCGGCCGGTAGCAGACCAGCGCCTTGGCCGTCGCTTCGGCGTTGGTGGCCTTCGAATCGTTGACGAAGCGCACGCCGTCGATCTCGGCGATGAACTCCTGGCGGTGCTCCAGGCCCGGAAAGGCAGGCAGGGCAGCGAGGATCTCGCGGCGCTCCAGACCGAGCCCGCGGCAGCCGGCGTAGGCCGCGGCGATGTTCTGCCAGTTGTGCCGGCCGGGCAGGCGGTCGAGCGTTGCGAGGTCGAGCAGCCGTTCGGCCTTGCCGCCGGTGTCGTCGATCAGCCAAGAGCCCGCGACGTAGATGCCGCCCTTCGCGACGCCCTCCGCAGAGATCGGCCAGACGCGTCGGCCCTCGGCCTGCAGGTCCGCCGCCATGGCTCGGCAGGTCTCGTCGTCGAGCCCGATGACCGCGAGCTGGCGCGGCGACTGCCGGGCAAAGACCAGCTTCTTCGCCGCGACGTAGCCGGTAAAGCCGCCGTGGCGGTCGAGGTGGTCGGGCGTGATGTTCAGCAGCACCGCGACGTCGAGCGCCAGCGTCGCCAGGAGCTCGAGCTGGTAGCTCGAGAGCTCCAGCACGTAGATGCCGCCCTCGCCCAAGGCCGGAAGGTCCAGCACAGCGCGGCCGATGTTGCCGCCGACGGCGACCTTGCGGCCGGCGTGCTGAAGGATGTGGCCGGTCAGCGCGGTGGTCGTCGACTTGCCGTTGGTCCCGGTGATGCCGAGGAAGCGGGACCGGCGCTCGGCCAAGGCCAAGAGCTCGATGTCGCCGATGATCGGCCTTCCGGCGGCGCGGGCCGCCGCGGCCGCCGGGTGCGGCCGGGGATGGCTGTGCGGGATGCCGGGCGAGAGCACCAGCGCCTCGATGCCGGTCCAGTCGATGCCGTCGAGCGGGCGCGGCGCGAGACCGGCGGCCTCTGCCTTGGCGCGCGCGTTGGCGCCGTCGTCCCAAGCCAGCACCTCCGCACCGGCGCGGTTGAGCTCCCGCGCGGCGGCAAGGCCGGAACGAGCGAGCCCCAGCACGGCATAGCGCCGGCCGGCCGCGAAGGAGAGGTCGAGGGCGCTCATCTGAGCTTCAGGGTCGAGAGGCCGACCAGCGCCAGGATCACCGCGATGATCCAGAAGCGCACGACGACGGTCGGCTCGGCCCAGCCCTTCTTCTCGAAGTGGTGGTGCAGCGGCGCCATGCGGAAGACGCGCTTGCCGGTGAGCTTGAAGGAGGCGACCTGCACGATGACCGAGACGGTCTCCAGCACGAAGAGACCGCCGATGATCGCCAGCACCAGCTCGTGCTTGGCGGCGACGGAGATGGCGCCGAGCGCGCCGCCGCAGGCGAGCGAGCCGGTGTCGCCCATGAAGACCATGGCGGGCGGCGCGTTGAACCAGAGGAACCCCAGCGAGGCGCCGATCAAGGCACCGCAGAAGACCGCGAGTTCGCCGGTGCCGGGCACGAAGGTGATCTGCAGATAGTCGGCGAAGACGGCGTTGCCGGCGAGGTAGGCGATCAGCGCGAAGCAGGCGCCGGCGATGGCGACCGGGACGATGGCAAGCCCGTCCAGGCCGTCGGTCAGGTTCACCGCGTTCGAGGCGCCGACCATCACGACCATGGCGAAAACGACGAAGAACCAGCCGAGATCGAGGAAGACGTTCTTCAGGAACGGCAGCGCCAGATGGCTCTCCATGCCCTGGGGCGAGAGGTAGCGGATCCAGATCGCGGCGGCCGCGGCGATGGAGAACTGCACGACCAGCTTCAGTTTGCCGGGCAGACCCTTGGGATTCTTCTTGGTCAGCTTCAGGTAGTCGTCGCCGAAACCGACCGCGCCGAAGCCCAGCGTCACGATCAGCACGACCCAGACGTAGCCGACGCTGAGGTCGGCCCAGAGCAGCGTCGAGATGGTGATCGAGATCAGGATCAGGAACCCGCCCATCGTGGGCGTGCCCTTCTTGGTCAAGAGGTGGGTCTCCGGCCCGTCGCTGCGGATCGGCTGGCCGCCCGGCTGCTTGGAGCGCAGCCAGCGGATGACTTTCGGTCCCAGGATGAAGGCGATGATCAGCCCGGTGACGACCGCGCCCGCGGTGCGGAAGGTCAGGTACCGGAAGACGTTGAACAGCGTCACGTCGTCGGCGAGAGGGACCAGGAGATGGTAGAGCATCGTCGTCCCTCAAGCGCTGGCCGCGGACGGCGACGCGCCGCTCGACAGCCGCTCGATCACCCGCGCCATGCGCGAGCCGAGCGAGCCCTTGACCAGGACCACGTCGCCCGACCGCAGCCGCTCGGCCACGACCGGCGCCAAGGCCTGCGAGTCCGGCGCCCAGTGGCCGCGGCGCTCGGCCGGGATCGCGTCGTAGAGGCCGTGCATCTGCGGACCGCAGCAAAAGAGGAGGTCGACGCCGGCGGCCAGCAGAGGCTCTGCGAGCGCGCGATGCAGCGCAGCGCCATCCGGGCCCAACTCCAGCATGTCGCCCAGCACCGCGACGCGCCGACCGCCGGGTTCCGGTCCCGACTGCGCCAGCACGGCGAAGGCCGCCCGCATCGAGGTCGGATTGGCGTTGTAGCTGTCGTCGATCAGGTCGAAGGCGCCCCGCCTTTGATCTCCCGGGTCAAGATCGATGCGCTGGCGCAGGCCCCGGCCCTTCAGCGACTTGAGGCCGGCCATCGCGGTGGCGGCGCGCACCGGATCGGCGCCGGCGGCGCGCACCGCGGCCAACACGCCGAGCGAATTCATCGCCATGTGCTCGCCCGGCAGCGAGAGGCAGTAGTCCAGCGTCTCGCGGCCGAGGCGCACCTTGACCGCGCTGCAGGTCGCGTGCAGCGAGAGGTCGAGCAGGCGGACGGTCGCCGCCTCGGCGCGCCCGAAGGTGACGACGCGCGCGCCCAGCGCCGAGGCGCGGCCGATCAGCCGGTCGGCCATCGGCGCATCGGCATTGATCACCGCATAGCCGCCGGGAGTCAGCCCCTCGAAGATCTCCGCCTTGGCATCGGCGATGCCGGCGAGCCCGTCGGGGAAGTACTCGACATGCGCCGCCGCGATGGTGGTGATGAGGGCCACCAGCGGCTGCACCATCCGGGTCAGCGGGCGGATCTCGCCCGGGTGGTTCATGCCGATCTCGAAGACGGCATAGCGCGCCTCGAGCGGCAGGCGGGCCAGCGTCAGCGGCACGCCCCAATGGTTGTTGTGGCTGGCGGCCGAGGCGAAGGTCGGCCCCTGCTGCGCCAGCACGTGGCGCAGCATCTCCTTGGTCGAGGTCTTGCCGACCGAGCCGGTGACCGCCAGGCAGGTCGCCTCGCTGCGCGCCCTTGCGTAGCGGCCAAGCGCGGCCAGGCCTTCCAGGCTGTCCGGCACCAGGAGCAGCGGCGCCCCCGCCGGCAGCCCGGCCGGACGGCGGTGGCAGAGCGCCGCG
>DATEDK010000112.1:0-3912 GCA_035281685.1 Kiloniellales bacterium
CCGCCGCTCGGCAGCTGCTCGATCAGGCCGGCGTCCAGGAGGCGCGTCAGCCCGGTGGAGAGCGCCACCTCGTCCATGTCGGCGATCATTGCCAACAGCGGGAAGGAGAACTCGCGGCCGATCACGGCGGCGACCTGCGCCACCTGCTTGGCGCCGGGATCGCGGTCGAGGCGGGAGAGCAGCGTGTCGGTCAGCGTGTCGGGCACGCTGACCCCCGGCGCCACCTCCTTGCCCTCGGGGTCGAAGCCGGTGTGCTCGAGCAGCGCGCGCACCACCTCTTCGACGAAGAGCGGGATGCCGTCCGTCTTCTCGACGATCTCGCGCCTGAGCTCGGGCGCCAGGGGGCGGCCGGCGGCGAGGCTGTCGATCAGCGCCAGGCTCTGCGAGCGGCTGAGCCGGTTCAGCGTCAGCGTCGTGGCATAGGAAACCCGCGTCCAGGGGCAGCCGAAATCGAGCCGATAGGTGATCACCAGCATCACCCGCTTGTCGGCGATCCGCTGGATCAGCAGGTCGACGAGCTCCTGCGTCGAGGGATCGATCCAGTGCACGTCCTCGACCACCACCAGCACCGGGCCTTCCGCGGCGTTCAGTTCGATGAGGCCGGTCAACGCCTCGAGGATGCGCCGGCGCGTGCGTTCCGGCGGCTCGTCGGCGCTGACCTCGGTTTCGTCCAGCGAGAGGAGCTTCGCCAGCATGGGCTGCAGCGGCTCGGCGCCGGGCAGCTGGCTGACGAAGCGCTCGAGCTTGGTCAGTCGCTCCTCGACGCTGTCGCGCTGGGTCATGCCGGTCGACATTTCCAGATGCCGGATCGCCGGGAAAAGGGCGCTGTCCTGGTAGTGCGGCGAGCACTGCAGGGTGACGCGCAGCCGCGGCTCGCCCGCGGTCTCCTCGAAGAAGCGCTGCAGCAGGCGGGACTTGCCGATGCCGGCGTCGCCGCCGATCAGCGCCACCTGCCCCTCGCCGTCGCGTGCGGTCGACCAGCGGTCGAGCAGGAGGTCGATCTCCGCCTCGCGGCCGACCATGCGCGTGCTGCCGCGGTGGCGCACCGCCTCGAAGCGGCTCTCGACGCTGCGCTCGCCGACCACGCGCCAGGTATTGATCAGGCCGGGGAAGCCCTTGATCTCCTGCGGCGGCAGCGCCTCGTAGTCGAAGAGCTCGCCGGCGAGCCGCCGGGTGATGGCGCCGCAGATCAGCTCGCCCGGATGCGCCAGCGCCTGGAAGCGAGCCGCGAGGTTCGGCGCCTGGCCGACGACGGCGCGCTCCTCGCGCAGCCCGCCCTGCACGATCTCGCCGACCACCACGAGGCCCGTGGCGACGCCGATGCGCACCGCCGGACGCTCGGGGCCGCCGCGCGCCACCGCCTGCAGCACGGCAAGGCCGGCCCGCAGCGCCCGCTCGGCCTCGTTCTCGCGCGCATGCGGGAAGCCGAAGAGCGCCAAGAGCCCGTCGCCCAGGTACTGAGCGATGTAGCCGCCGTGGCGCTGAATCTCGGCGACGCAGGTCGCCTGGAAGCGGGCGAGGATCTCCTGGGTCTCCTCCGGATCGGTGCGCGACGCGATCTCGCTGGAGCCGACCATGTCGCAGAAGAAGACGGTGAGACGGCGGCGCTCGCTGCCCGCGACCTCGGGGAGCGCGGCGGAGGCCGTCTCGGCCGGCAGCAGCGCCGGCGCCTGCGACGAGCGCACGGGGAGCATGCGGATCGCGTCGAGCAGCAGGCGGCGATGGCCGATCGCCGTCACGCCCATCTCGCGGAGGTCCTCGGCGGTCAGGCTGGGCAGCAGCTCGGGCTCTATGCGGTGCTCACGGAAGGCAGCCAGGTACTGCTCGAGTCCCAGCTCCTTCAACCACCGTTCGATATCGTTCGCCATGCCTCTTCAGGTGGCCCCTGCCAAGCGCGCGCGACGGTAGGCCATCGCCGCCAGGAATACACGATCATTCAGCGGCAGCCGCCGGCACTCCTTTGGTCGTCGAATACTCCCAATGCAGCACTTCGCCCGGCCGGCACAGCGGATGGATCGCGTGGGCGGCCTGCGCCGCCTCGGCGAAGCCGCTGAGGATCAGCTTCAGCTTCCGCGGATAGGTGGCAATGTCGCCGATCGCGAAGATGCCCGGCACCGAGGTTTCGCAAGTCGAAGGATCGACCACGACATGGTGCTTCTCCAGCGAGAGGCCCCAGGTCGCAATCGGCCCCAGGTTCATCGAAAGGCCAAAGAAGGCGAGCAGCGCGTCGGCTTCGAGCCGCCGCGCCTCGCCCTCCAGAGTCTGCACCATCACGGCGGAAAGATGGCCATCCGTCCCCTCCAGCCCGAAGAGCTGATAGGGGATCACCAGCTCGACGGGACTTGCCGGGTCGGCCGCCAGCGCGTGCAGCCGCGCCACCGAGTCGGGCGCGCCGCGGAACTGCGGACGGCGGTGCACGACGTAGATGCGCTCGGCGAGGTTGTTCAGCGACAGCGCCCAGTCGAGCGCCGAGTCGCCGCCGCCGGCGATCACCAGCCGCTTGCCGCGGAAGTCGTCGCGCCGGCGCACCAGGTAGTGCACGCCGGTGCCGTCGCCGCGGCCCTCGTAGCTCTCGATCCCCGGGATCGGCGGGCGGTTGGGCCCGAAGGCGCCGGCACCGGCCGCGATCACCACGGCGGCCGCCACCAGCGCCTGGCCCTTGGAGGTCTCCAGCCGCCAGCGGCCATCGGCCTGGCGGGCGAGCGCGGTCACCTGCTGGCCCAGGTGGTACTGCGGCTGGAAGGGATCGGCCTGGCGCACGAGCTGTTCGACCAGCTGGGCCGCCTGGATCGTCGGATAGCCCGGGATGTCGTAGATCGGCTTCTCAGGATAGAGCGCGGCGCACTGGCCGCCCGGCACGGCGAGCGTATCGACGATCGCGGCGCGGAGCTTCAGCATGCCGAGCTCGAACAGCGCGAACAGCCCGACCGGGCCCGCGCCGATGACGACCACATCGGTCTCTGGCACGCCTTGCGCCATACCGCCCGCGCTGCTCCGTTGAAAGCTCCTGCGTTCCACCCGCCGGGAGCGCGCCAAAATGACGACCTGCCCCTGCCTTGGCAAGGCTCCAAGCTTGGCGAGGCCCAGCTTGGCAAGGGGCTGGCGCCCGGCTAAAGCCAGCGCCATGACCGGGCAGCCGAGCTTGGCGGCGTTCTGGCTGGCCGATGCCGGCCGCACGGCAGCGCTCGGCCGGGCTCTGGCCCCGCGGTTGCGGCCGGGAGACGTGATCGCGCTCCAGGGACCGCTCGGCGCGGGGAAGACCAGCCTCGCCAGGGCCCTGATCCATGCCTTGCCCGGGCCGCCCGGCAGCGAGAGCGAGCCGGTGCCGAGCCCCACCTTCACCTTGGTGCAGGTCTATGAGCGGATGCCGGCGCCGGTCTGGCACTTCGACCTCTACCGCATCGGCCGGCCCGAGGAGGTCTGGGAGCTGGGCTGGGAGGAGGCATTGGCGGGTGGCATCGTGCTGATCGAGTGGCCCGAACGGCTCGGCTCGCTCTTGCCCGGCGCGGCGCTCCTCATCACTCTCGCGCCGGGGAGCAACGATGATCGCCAGGCGACGCTCGCCGGGCCGGCCCCGTGGGATCGACGCCTTGCCGGACTCCGCCTTGATCAAGCTTGAGCCGCTGCCGCCCGATCCGCGGCTGGACGGCTTCCTCGCCGGCGCCGGATGGGGCGGCGCCGTGCGGCGCCTGCTCGCGGCCGACGCCTCCTTCCGTCACTACCAGCGGATCTGGCGGGACGAGCGCACCGCCGTCCTGATGGTGGCGCCGCCGGACAAGGAGCCGGTGGGCCCCTTCCTCGCGGTACAGGAGCGGCTGGTCGCGATGCGGCTCTCTCCACCCCGCCTCTACGCCGCCGACAGGCGCGAAGGTCTGCTGCTGCTGGAGGACCTCGGCGACCAGACCTTCACGC
>DATEDK010000113.1:0-2325 GCA_035281685.1 Kiloniellales bacterium
CAGGCGTGCCCGCTCAGGATGGCCGGTCAGCCAATGCTCGAAGTGGTCCTTCAGCGAGCTCTCGACCAGGCGCTGCGCCTCGGGGCTCGCCAGCCGCTCCTTGGTCTGGCCCTGGAACTGCGGCTCGCGGATGAAGAGCGAGAGCAGGATGACGGCGCCGCCCACCACGTCCTCGGCGGTGATGCCGGCGCCCTTCCGGTTGCCGACCAGCTCCGCGTAGGCCTTGAGCGCGCGCAAGAGTCCGCTGCGCAGGCCCGCCTCGTGCGTGCCGCCCTCGGGTGTGGGGATGGTGTTGCAGTAGGTCCGGGTCTCGCCCTCCTCGTCCCCCGGCCAGGAGATCGCCCACTCGACACGGCCGCTGCCGTTGAGCGAAGCCTGGCCGACGAAGGGCTCCGGGGTGATCAGCTTGCGGCTGCCCAGCGCGGCGGCGAGCGAGTCTTCGAGGCCATTGGGGAAGTGGAACCGCTCCTCCGTCGGCACCTCGTCCATCGCCAGCGCCGGATCGCAGCGCCAGCGGATCTCTACGCCCTTGAAGAGATAGGCCTTGGAGCGCGCCATGCGGTAGAGCCGCAGCGGGTCGAAGCCCACCTCCTTGCCGAAAATCGCAACGTCGGGGACGAAGGAGACCGTCGTGCCGCGGCGGTTCGGCGTGCCGCCGGCCTTGGTCAGCTTGGTGACCGGCTTGCCCTGCCGGTAGCGCTGGGTCCAGAGCGTCCTGTCGCGCGCCACCTCGACCAGGAGGTCGCTGGAGAGCGCGTTCACTACCGACAGGCCTACGCCGTGCAGGCCGCCCGAGGTCTCGTAGACCTTGCCGGAGAACTTGCCGCCCGAGTGCAGCGTGGTGAGGATCACCTCGAGCGCCGAGATGCTCTTGAACTTCGGGTGCGGATCGACCGGGATGCCGCGGCCGTTGTCGGCGACGGTGACGCGGTTGCCCGTCTCAAGGGTCACCTCGATGCGGCTGGCGTGGCCCGCCACGGCCTCGTCCATCGCGTTGTCCAGCACCTCGGCCGCGAGGTGGTGCAGCGCGCGCTGGTCGGCGCCGCCGATGTACATGCCCGGACGCCGGCGCACGGGCTCCAGGCCCTCGAGCACCTCGATGTCCTTGGCGGTATAGCGGTTCTCCGCCGGCTTCAGATTCTGGAACAGGTCGGCCATGGCCCATGGATTAGCGGATCGTCCGGCGGCGGGACAAGGGTAACGCTATGACCGGTAGGCTTGGCCGCGGATTCCTACTAGATTTGGCATAACGCGCGCAGACCTAGGGAGCACTGCGATGGGCGAGGACATGCTGCAGTCGGCACTGCTGGGGGCCGCCATCGGTGTCGCCGTGGTGCTGGTCATGGCCTTGATCGGCAGCCGGCGCAAGCCGCACTTCGATGCGCCGCCGAAGCGCCACCAGACGGTCTCGAGCCCGCTCGCGCCCGCCGAGGCGCTGCAGCGCGTCAAGGCGCTGGCGGGCACCAACAAGCTCGCACTGGCGGCCGAGGAGCCGGCGAAGAACTTGGTCGTGCTGTCGGACTCTCTGAGCTGGGCCTCCTTCGGCAGCTTCTATCCCGTCTTCGCCAAGGCGACTCCCGGCGGCTCGGAGCTCATCGTCGGCATCTCGCCCAGGACGCCGCAGTTCGGCCCGGCGGTGTCGATGCGGCTGCGCAAGATCGTCGACGCCGTCCGCGCCGCTGTGGGGTAGGGGCAATTCGCCCCTTCACTCGTCATCGCCGGGCTTGACCCGGCGATCCAGAGTTCTTTCGGTTCTCTGAACAAAGCGCTGGATGCCCGGGTCAAGCCCGGGCATGACGAGAAGAGGGAAAGGTGTCCGACATCAACCTCAGCCACCTGGAGAACGCGGTCTATCTGATGATCGCGGTCGCCGTGCTGGTCGGCGCGGTCTTCCTGTGGCTGGTCTGGCGCTGGATCCGCAAGCGGAGGGGCAATGGTCGAAAAGGCTGAGCAGGCCAAGAAACCGCCGGCCGACCAGCCGGCGCTGCGCACGCTGGCGATGCCGGCCGACGCCAACCCGAACGGCGACGTCTTCGGCGGCTGGGTTCTTTCGCAGATGGACCTGGCGGGCGGCGTGCCGGCGGTCGAGCTGGCCGGCGGGCGCATCGCAACGGTCGCGGTCGACGGCATGCGCTTCCACCAGCCGATCTACATCGGCGATCTCGTCTCCTGCTGGGCCGAGATCGTGCGCGTCGGCACCACCTCGATCACCGTGCACGTGCAGACCTGGGCCAAGCGCGCCCGCAGCGGCGAGGAGGTGCTGGTGACCGAGGGCACCTTCGTCTATGTCGCGATCGACGAGGCGAGGCGGCCGCGGCCGGTGAA
>DATEDK010000114.1:0-6121 GCA_035281685.1 Kiloniellales bacterium
TGCGGATGGGTGGGACCGGCGTAGACCTTGAGATTGCGCATCTGCTGCCGGCCGAGGGGCCCGCGCGTGATCATGCGCTCGACCGCCTTGACGATGGCGCGCTCGGGGAAGCGGCCCTTGAGCGTCTCGCCCATGGTCCGCTCCTTGATCCCGCCGGGATAGCCGGTGTGCCAGTAGAAGACCTTGCCGGCCAGCTTGTTGCCGGTGACGCGCACCTTCTCGGCGTTGACGACGATGACGTTGTCGCCGCAGTCGAGGTGCGGCGTGAAGGTGGTCTTGTGCTTGCCGCGCAGGATCTTGGCGATCTCGGCCGCCATGCGGCCCAGCACCAGTCCTTCGGCGTCGACGAGATACCACTTCTTCTGGATCTCGGACGGCTTGGCCGAATAGGTCTTCATCGGAGCGGACGTGCCTTCTTGACGTGCGAAAGGGGCCGGCGAGCGGCCCCGTTGGAGCGCGGAGTTCTAGGGGATGGTAAGGTTGTCGTCAAGGTTAATACATCGAACAAAATCATAATGTTAGTATGTGGTAGTTTAATACCACCGCCAAACTGCCTTTGTTGCCGCTCTAACCTAACCCCCCTCTCCCGCTCTCCCCTGCTGCGCGAGAGAGAGGGCTGTTCGCGCGGTTTCGACCAACCGCGTCCCTCTCCCGCGCGTCAGCGCGGGGGAGGGTAGGGACGGGGGTTTGGTTGGTAGAATGCGACAGGGGAGCATCGCATGAGCCAGAACTTCCGCCGCGCCTTCTGGGCGGTTGCCAGCCTGATCAAGATCCTGATGGCGGAGTGGATCGCCGTCGTCACGCTGGCGCAGGTCTGGGGCGTCTTCGCGCAGGGCTTCGGCCGAGGCCCCTGCCCCGGCGACTGGAGCGCGCTCGATCTCTTCACGCTGCTGGGCTTCCTCATCGGCGCCGCGGCGCTGGCCTGGTGGCTCTGGCGCACGCTCTGGCCGACGACGCTCGACGAGGAGTTCCGCGGCAACGTGAAGCTCGGCCCGCTGGTCATTCAGCACGGCCGCTTCGGCAGCGCACAGTACCGCTTCCTCTCCACGCACCCGAGCTACCTCATTGTCGACGCGGTCACCGTCTTCGCCGCCTGGTTCCTCAGGTCCTTCTCCGACCTCGACCTCGAGAGCGACGGCTGCCGCTACGTCATGGATCTGGCGCGCGGCGAGGCGATCTTCCTCCTCGCGCTCGTCTTCCCGGTCGTGCGCTTGGCCGGCTGGTACCTCCTCGGGCGGCGCGTCGAGGCACCGCTCGGCGCCGGGCTCTATCCCGCGATCTGGTTCGGCATCGTGATGGCCCTGCCGGCCGCCATCCTGCTGTGGACCTGGTTCCAGGTCTTCGTCATCCCGCAGGAAGAGGCGCCCCTGGTCGACCGCCTGCCGGCGGAAACGCCCGGCGAGGTCGTGCGGATCGTCGGACATCTGCGGCCGGACAGCCTCGTCTCCTGCCCCTGTCCCGCCGGCTATGACCAGGCCTGTCGCCGCATCAGCGTGGTGGTCGAGCTCAGCGATGGCGTCGCCCTGGTTGCCGCCGAAGGTCTCGGCCGCCGCGATCTCGAAGCGCTCTACAAGGACGCGGCCGAGCCCTTCGAAACCTACGGCCGCATCGTGCCGAAGGACCCTTCGATCTGCGGTGTCGCGGAGGCGCGCCCCGATCTCGTGGTGATGTACGAGCTGCCGTAGCGCGGCGTTCAGGAATCAGCGCGAGCAGCTCACCGGTTCCTTGTTGCTAACCCGTCACCCCGGACGCGCTGCAGCACGAAGTGCTGCTGCGCAGATCCGGGGGCCTGAGGTACCGAGCCGCCCCGGATCAGCACCGCACCGCTACGCGCTGCGGTGCATCCGGGGTGACGAGGAGTGCCGTGATGCCTAGGTCTTCGGCTCCCGCAGGAAGGCCGCGATCTCCGCCAGGTTCGCCCGCGCTTCCGGCAGGAGGTGGCACCACCACTGGAAGACGTGCGGCATGCCGGGCCGCACCGCGAGCCTGACCGGGCTGCCTGCCGCCGTGGCACGTTCGGCATAGGCCTTGGCATCGTCGAGCAGCACCTCGCGTTCGCCGACGTCGAGCAGCGTGGGCGGCAGGCCGGCGAGATCGCCGAACAGCGGCGACACGCGGGGATCGCGCGGGTCCTGTGCGGCCGGCAGATAGACCGCGTTCAGCGTGGCGAGGCCCTCGACCGTCAGGTAGGGATCGCGCCGGCTGGCACCCTCGCGCCGCCGCACCTCGTGCGTGAAGTCGGTGAGCGGAGCGATGGCGACGGCGGCATCGGCCGTGCGGCCGCCCTGCCGCTTCAGGTCGCCCAGCAGCACCAGGAGGAGGTTGCCGCCGGCGGAGTCGCCGGCGACCCAGAGCTTCTCCGCGGGCGCGGCGTCGGCGGGACCGTTGCGCTCCATCCACCGCCAAGCGGCGAGGCAGTCGTCCGGCGCGGCGGGGAAGCGGTCCTCCGGCGCCAGGCGGTAGTCGAGCGAGAAGACGGCCGCCTGCAGCGCCTCGGACAGCGGCTCCACCATGTGGCGATAGGACGAGGCCTCACCCATGCACATGCCGCCGCCGTGGATGTAGAGCAGGCGGCGCTCCGGCCGCGCGCCCGCCGCGAGCACCCATTCGCCGCGCACGCCGCCTTGGCGCACCGGAATGACCCGCGTCGTGGTAGCGATGCGCGGCACGCGGCCCTCGACGCAGCCGCCGACCAGGAACAGCCGGCGCGCCTCCATCAGGCGCGTCACCGGATCGACCGTCGCGTCCCGCCGCACGTCGTAGAAGCTCTGCACGTACTCGATGATCGCCTGCAGCGGATTCTCGGCGAGCGTCGTCATCTCCCCTCCCCCTTCACTCGGCGGCGGCATCCTTCACCGTGGTGGCGTTGCTGGCAACGCCCTGGCGCAGCTTCACGCGTCCGGAGATCTCGCTGCCGGCGTCGTGCGGCAGGCGCAGGAACGCGAGCGCGGACAGCGCTGCCGCCGCGCCGACGACGCCGAAGGCGAGCGCGAAGTCGCCCGCCGCCGGCAGGGTCCGGCCGGCGGCCGTCAGCGTGAAATGCAGGGTCATCGCACCGATGCCGACGCCGATGGAAAGGGACAGCTGCTGCATCATCGAGGCGAGCGAGGTCGCGGCGCTCATGCGCGGCCGCTCGACCTGCGCGTAGGCAATGGCGTTCAGCGAGGTGAACTGCAGCGAGCGGAAGAAGCCGCCCATCAGCAGGACCGCCAGCATCAGCACCTCCGGCGTGGCCGACGTGAAGAGCCCGACCGCGGCGAGGAAGATGCCGGAGACGATGGCGTTGCCGATCAGCACGAACTTGAACCCCAGGCGGCGCAGGATCGGCGCCGCGGCGATCTTCATGGTGATGGCGCCGATCGCGGCGACGAAGGTGGTGAGCCCGGACTCGAGCGCCGTGTAGCCGAAGCCGAGCTGCAGCATCAGCGGCAGCAGGAAGGGCAGCGCGCCGATGCCGATCCGGAAGAGCAGCCCTCCCAGCACGCTCGCCCGGAAGGTCGGCAGCCTGAGGAGGCCGAGGTCGAGGAGCGGCGCGGCAGTGCGTCTGGCGTGCAGGAGGTAGCAGGCCACCGCCAGCGCGCCGCCGCCGAGCAGGCTCGCCACCAGCCAGTCGGGCAGCAGGTCGCGGCCGAGCGCTTGGCAGCCGAAGACCAGCCCCGCCAGCGCGACGGCGCTCAGAAGGAAGCCCAGGCCATCCAGCCGCGGCACGCTCTCCTCCTTGAGGTCCGGGATGTAGCGCGTCGCGAGCCAGATCCCGAGGATGCCGATCGGCAGGTTGATCCAGAAGATCCAGCGCCAGTCGAAGTAGGTGGTGATGAAGCCGCCGAGCGGAGGCCCGAGGATGGGGCCGATGAGCGCCGGCACGGTCAGGTAGGCGAGCGCCTGCACCAGCTGGTGCTTCGGCACCGAGCGCAGGATCACCAGGCGCCCGACCGGGATCATCATCGCGCCGCCGGCACCCTGCAGGATGCGTGCTCCCACGAGCTGCCAGAGATCCTGCGAGAGCCCGCAGCCGATCGAGCCCAGCACGAAGACCGCGATCGCCAGGCGGAAGACCTGCCGGGCGCCGAAGCGGTCGGCGACCCAGCCGGAAACCGGGATGAAGACCGCCAGGCTCAGCAGGTAGGCGGTGATCGCAAGATTGAGCGTCAGCGGATTGACGTCGAGCGACTGGGCGATCGCCGGCAGGGCGGTCGCCAGCACCGTGGAGTCGAGATTCTCCATGAAGAGCGCGCAGGCGACGATCAGGGGAACGAGGAAGACGCGGTTCATGGAGGAGAATCGTGAGACGTTGCGGCGGGCAGTCTGGACGGCCCTCGGCGCGACCGGCACCCCCGCGCGCTCAACGCAGCCATGCTGGCAAAGGCTCCATGGCGGCTCCATGATGTCGCAGGGGGATCTCAAGACCTCGTCATCCCGGACGCGCTGCAGCACGAGTGCTGCTGCGCAGATCCGGGACCCTTTGGTAGCGTCCAAGCGCCCCGGACCAGCACCGCACCGCTCACGCGCTGCGGTGCATCCGGGGCGACGGGGACCTGCTGGGATGGAGTGGCATGACCACGAACAACGGTCGCCTCGCGGGCAAGGTGGCGCTCATCACCGGAGCTGCCGGCGGCATCGGGCGCGCGATGGTGGCGCTGTTCCGGTCCGAGGGCGCCGAGGTCGTGGCGACCGACGTGGTCGCCCCGAAGCTCGACTGCGCGCTGGCGCTGCCGCTCGACGTCACCAGCGAGAGCGAGTGGCGCGAGGCGATGGTCGCGGTCGAGCGCCGCCTCGGCCGGCTCGACGTGCTGGTGAACAACGCCGGCCATGCGGTCGGCCGGCCGGCTACGGAAACCACGCTCGCCGAGTGGCGCAAGGTGATGGCGATCAATCTCGACGGCACCTTCCTCGGCCTGCGCGAAGCCATGCTGCTGATGGCGAAGAACCGCGAGCCGGCCGGCGGCGCCATCGTCAACATCGCCTCGGTCGCGGCCCTGATCGGCGCGCCGTGGCTTGCCGCCTACTCCGCCGCCAAGGGCGCGGTGGTGTCGCTGACCCGCTCGGCCGCGATCGCCGCGGCGGAGAGCGGCAGCGGCATCCGCGTGAACGCCCTCTGCCCCGGTTTCACCGACACGCCGATGCTGGACGGCCTCGCCGCCACGCTGGCGGATCGGGATGTGGTGAAGGCGAAGCTCGCCCGCCGCCAGCCGCTGGGCCGGTTCTGCACGGCGGAGGAAGTGGCCGAAGCCGCGCTCTATCTGGCGAGCGATGCGGCGCGCTACGTCACCGGCACCACGCTCGTCATCGACGGCGGTTTCACGGCCCAGTGAGACTGGAGCCTTAGTGGGGAAATGCTCTAACCGGCGATGCTGGCGAGGAGTCGCGCACGGAACGCCTCGGCGAGCCGCCCGCAGTCGTGCCCCAGCGTGCGCGGTGCCACGTCGTCGACCGGCGGCACGCTTGTGCGGATCTCCTCCAGCAGCGGCGCCAGTGCCGGCGGCGCGGCGCGATCAGTGACCCAGAGCGCCTGCGAGGCGACGGCCGCCAGCACCGCCAGCGCCCGCTCGAAGGAGAGCGCCGCGCGCTCGTGCTTGTGCCAGGCCTGGAAGACCGGGGAGACCACGTCATCCTGGCCGAAGGCGCCGCCTTCGGCGCCGGGCAGCAGCGTCGTCGTCGCCGCGCTGCGCGCGCTCTCGAGGAAGCCGACCGAGGCCATGGGCGCATAGGCGAGCGCGACCGTGCCGCCGGCGGGGCCACCGCGCGAAAGCTTGTCCGGCAGGCCGGAGATGGTGCCGTCGAGCAGCTTCGTCGCGTGCCGCTCGGCGATCAGCGCCAGGTCGGCCCACTCGCGCGTCAGCGCGTCGATCGCCGGCACCGCGTGGCTGTCGTGATAGCCGCCGGTGGAGAAGCTCTGCCCATCGGGATGCTCCGCCGACGGCGGCAGGTAGACCGGGTTGTCGGTGACGGCCGGCAGAATGGCCGACGCGGTCTCCTCGGCGATGCGCAGGGCCCGGTGCGCGCGGGCCAGCACGCGCGGCAGGATGCGGAAGGAGACCGGCGCCTGGAACGACCGGCGCTCGGCCGCGCCGCCCCGCAGCAGGCTCGCGAGCCGCGCGAGCGCGACACCGGCATCGGGATC
>DATEDK010000115.1:0-15955 GCA_035281685.1 Kiloniellales bacterium
CATGCGCTCAGCTACTGGGCCGAGGACGCGCAGGGCCGCTGGACCAAGCAGGCCTAGAGCAGATTCCGATCATTTGGACGCATAGCCTGCAGCATCGAAGTAGTTTGCGCATTCGGTGTTGGTGAAGGCTTGGATGGCAATGGCGACGGCATCCCAGAGAGCGTCGCGGGTGCGGGCTGCGGCCTTTCGGAGGAGGGCTTTGAGCTTGGAGAAGGCATTTTCGATGGGATTGCAGTCGGGGCTGTAGGGCGGCAGGAAGCGCAGTTCGGCGCCGGCGGCTTCGATGGCGGCGCGCACATCGGCACCTTTGTGGCTGCTGAGATTATCCATGATCACCACATCGCCGGGCTGGATGGCGGGCACCAGCACCTGCTCGACGTAGGCCAGGAAGCTCTCAGCGTTGATCGGGCCGTCGAGCACCATGGTGGCATCGAGGCCTGAGAGCCTGAGCCCGGCGACAAAGGTGGTCGTGCGCCAGTGGCCGTGAGGAATGCCGGCGTGCAGCCGCTCGCCGCGCGGCGCCCGTCCACGCAGCCGTGCCATCTTGGTGTTGAGCCAAGTCTCGTCGATAAAGATCAGGCGTTCGGGATCCAGCTCCGGCTGCGCTGCGAACCAGGCCTCGCGTGCGGCTCGGACATCCTGCCGATCCTGCTCGCTCGCATGGCCGGACTTTTTTTGAACGACCAGCCGCGGCGGCGAAAGAAGCGGTGCACCGTCGAGACGGCGAAGCGCTCTCCATGATCGCGCTCCAGCCGCTCGGCGATCTCCGCAAGCGTGATGTCGGCTGTCTCCTCGACCATGGCCAGGATTGTCTCCCCAAAGGCTTCGATCCGATCCGAGCGGTGGTCGCCGCCCCGCGCGCGCGGCGCCACCGAGCCTGTCTCGCGCCACAGCCGATGCCATTTCACCGCCGCAGAGGGCGCCACGCCGAACCGGGCCGCCGCAGCTCGGCAGCTCGCTCCTCCCTCAATCGCCGAGATCACACGATGCCGCAGATCAAGAGACAGTGCTTTCACCATGGCGGCCGGCCTCCCTACCGGCCTCCACTGTGAATCACATCCCCGACCGCTCCGGAATCCCCTACGATTCCGAAAGATGGGCAAATGCTCTAGCGCGCGACCGGCGCAAGCGACAAGGCGCCGCTAGTCGCCTCGCTCGCGCGCCTGCAGCACCTCATCCCGGCGCCTCGTGGTGGCGAGCCAGTCGGTGAAGGTGACGTCCTCGCGCGCGGTGCGGCGGTGCACCAGGCGCCCGGCCTCGTCGAGAATGCCCTTGGCGCCGAGCAGGCGGTCGGCCAGCGCGAGGATCAGCGTGTTCGGCCAGGCGCCCGGGCGATAGGAGATCAGCGCCTGCGCCAGGGCCGCCGCACTCAGCCTGTGCCGGTACCAGAGCCAGACCAGTCCCGTCGCCGTCGAGCGCGAGCGGCCGGCGTGGCAGTGGATGAGCAGGCGCTCGGGCTGGTCGGCGACGATCCGGTCGAAGCTCTCGACCAGGTCCGCGATCAGCGCCTCGTCCGGCGCGATCATCCCTGCGGCCGGCGCCACGATGTCGTCGTAGCGGAAGAGGTGCCGCTTTTCCTTTGGCCAGGCCTCGAGCGCCGCGGGCTCCGGCCAGCTCGGGTCGAGGAAGGAGATGACGTGCGACACCGGCGGGCGGAGCGCCTCGGGCAGCTCGGGAATGCCACAGATCGCCAGGGGCATGGCTATCGCTTCCTTCCTCCGGTCCCACCGTTGACAGGCTGAGGTTGGGGCGTTTGTCTCAGGCCGCAAGGCCGGCCGGTCAAGTCTGCAACAAGCGGGCCGGCGGCAGGGAGGGATGGCATGGGTTACGAGCGCGAGCTGCCCGCGGAGTTCTACCAGGGCAACTGGAACTATCCGACGCGGATGCGCTTCGGCGCCGGCAAGATCAGGGAGCTGCCCGACGAGCTGAAGCGGCTGGGCGTGAAGAAGCCGCTGCTGGTGACCGATCCGGGGCTCGCCAGGCTGCCGATGGTGCAGGACGCGCTGGCGGCGCTGCAGGCGGCCGGCATCGAAGCGACGCTCTACAGCGACGTGAAGTCGAACCCGGTCGGCAAGAACGTCGACGACGGTGTGGCCCTTTACCGCAAGGGCAGGCACGACGGCGTCATCGCCTGGGGTGGCGGCTCGGCGCTCGACGCCGCCAAGGCGATCGCGCTGATGGCCGGGCAGAAGGTCTCGATGTGGGACCTGGAGGATCGCGGCGACAACTTTCTGCGCGCCGATCCCAAGGGCATCGCGCCGATCGTCGCCGTGCCGACCACGGCCGGCACCGGCTCCGAGGTGGTGCGCGCCTCGGTCATCACCGACGAAAGCGACCACACCAAGAAGATCATCTTCCATCCGAAGATGCAGCCCTCCGTCGTCATCTCGGACCCGGAGCTGACCGTGGGCCTGCCGCCGCACATCACGGCGGCCACCGGCATGGACGCGCTGGCGCACTGTCTCGAGGCCTACTGCGCGCCGGGCTTCCATCCCATGGCCGACGGCATCGCGGTGGAGGGCATGCGGCTGATCAAGGAGTGGCTGCCGGTCGCGGTCGCCGACGGCAAGGACCTGCGGGCGCGCGCCGCCATGCTGGCGGCGGCCTCGATGGGCGCCACCGCCTTCCAGAAGGGTCTGGGTGCGATCCACGCGCTGTCGCATCCCGTGGGCGCGGTCTTCGATACGCACCACGGCCTCACCAACGCGGTCTTCATGCCCTACGTGCTGGCCTTCAACCGCAAGGCCATCGACGAGCGGCTGACGCGGCTTGCCGCCTGGCTCGGCTTCCCCAGGCCCGGCTACCAGGCGATCCTCGACTGGACGCTCGAGCTCCGCCAGCGCTTCGGCATGCCGCACACGCTGGAGGGCCTGCTGAAGGGCCGCCGGCTCGACTCCCTGCAGCTGGAGGAGCTCTCCAGGATGGCGGCGCACGATCCCTCCTGCGGCGGCAATCCGCTGCCGGTCGGCGCCAAGGAGCTGCGCGGCCTGTTCGAGGCCTCGATCGAGGGGAGGGTGTGATGGCGGCCGCCTATCTGATTGCCGACACGACGAGCGTCCAGGACCAGGCGGCCTACGATGAATATCGCCGCAGGTGATGCCGACCCTCGCCAAGCACGGCGGGAAGTTCCTCGTGCGCGGCGGGAAGCACGAGGTGAAGGAAGGGAACTGGCAGCCGACACGCCTAGTACTGATCGAATTCCCCTCCATGGCCGCCGCCAAGGCCTGGTACAGCGACCCCGAGTACGTGCCCTTGATCGAGCTGCGCCGGAACGCCTGCAAGCACGATCTGCTGTTCGTCGAGGGTATCTAACCTCTCCGCTCGGAGGTCTCTGCGAAACATCCAAAGTTGTCATCCCGGAAACCGCGAAGCGGTTATCCGGGACCCAGGGGCCGCAGAGCGCGGCTCAATGGCTCCTGGGTCCCGGCTCTCACTACGCTCGGCCGGGATGACAGTTTTAGGTTTCGCGGAGGTCTCCCTCGGGAGAGGGGACCTGGCGCGCCAAATCCCGCCACGGCCGCTCATCCCACCAGCGCACCGCGGCACCCGAGGGCGAGGGCAGCACCCAAAGACGAGTCTCGCCGAGCGTCTGGCGCTGCAGACCGTAGCCTTCGATCTCGCCCAACCCCACGAGCGCCGCGCGTTTGGAGGTGAAGGCGAGGAAGCGCGGCGCCACCGCGAGGATGCGCCGGTGCAGCGCCTCGCGCGCCAGTTCTCCCAGATGCTCGGGATCGAGGTCGCGGTCGACGCCGGAAGCGAACTTCACCACGTCGGTCAGCCCGATGCCGAACTCGAGCACGCGGGGATAGTCCGCCGGTGCCAGCCGCTCCGGCGTGAGCCCGACGCGATGCAACGTCTCCCAGAAGCGGTTGCCCGGCCGCGCGTAGTACTGCCCGAGCCGAGCGGAGGTCGGCCCCGCCGCCGTGCCGCAGAAGACGACCCTGAGGCCGGGCCGCAGGACGTCCGGCAGGACCGGGGCTTCAGGCGCTCTTCTTCTCGCGGTGATAGGCGAAGGTCTCGTTGATGCGGTCGATCAGGTGCTGGCCGCCGGTGGTCGGCGGATAGCGCGCCGGCCGCTCCGGACCGACGCAGGTCGGCAGCGCCGTCAGGTCGGCGTTGAAGTCCGGATCGAAGAAGAACGGCATGGAATAGCGGTCGCGGCCGCTGACGTTGATCACGCGATGATAGGTCGAGGTGAAGAGGTCGTTGGTCCAGCGTGCCATCATATCGCCGATGTTGACGACGAAGGACCCCGCGACCGGCAGTGCGTCAATCCATTTGCCCGCGGTGTTCTTCACCAGCAGGCCGCCGGCCGCGTCTTGCCAGAGGATGGTGAGGCAGCCGAAGTCGGTGTGCGCGCCGGCCCCCAGGCGCGTCTCGCTGATCGGGCCTGTGTGCGGCGGGTAGTGCAGCGGCCCGAGCGTCGCCATCGGCCCGGTCAGCCATTTGTCGAAGAAGGTCTCGGGCATCTCCAGCGCCAGCGCGAAGCCGCGCATGATCTGCCGGCCGAGTGCCGAGAGCGCGCCGTAGCAGTCCTGCATCGCCCCCTTGAAACCCGGCATCGAGGGCCACTGGTTCGGCCCGTGCAGCGGCAGGCCGGAGCGCACCAGCGGATGCTCGGGCGAAAGGTCGCGGCCGATCTTGAGCCCTTCCTTGAGATCGCCCGCCTCCCTCTGCTTGGCGGGGTCGAGGTTCTCGCCGCCGAGCTGGAACCAGCCGCGGTGGCAGGCCGACTTTTCGATCGCGATCTCGCGCTTGTCCTCCACCGGCAACGCGAAGAAGCGCTTGGCGTAGTCCAGGGCGGCCGCCACGCTCGCGTCCGGGACGCCGTGGTTCACCACGTAGAAGAAGCCGATGTTGCGGCAGGCTTCGCCCAGCTGCAGCGCCACGGCCTTGCGCGCCGCCTCGCTGCCGGAGCGAAAGGGGCCGAAGTCGATCAGCGGGATCGCGTCGAGCGCGACCCGTTCTGCCACCAGCGACGGATCGAGGTGGCGAAGCTCCGCGGCGGTCTCTTGAGCTGCCTGCATGGGGCGGATATGGCCTCGTGCGGATGGCCATGCCAGCATGGCCCCGTCCTGCAAGCTACCACGCCGAAATTGGCACTTCCAACAAACCGCTGATGAAAAGCCATCTCCTGGGCGTCGACCTCGGCGCCGGCAGTCTCAAGGCCTCGGTGATCCGTGCCGACGGCAGCCTCGCGGGCGAAGCGTCGCACCCGCTCTCCACGGCGATCCCGCATTTCGGCTGGTCCGAGCAGGACCCGGAGGACTGGGTCGCGGCCTTCGCCCAGGCCGTGCCCAAGGCGCTCGCCGCGGCGGGCATCGCGGCAGGAGAGATCGCCGGCATCGGGCTTTCCGGCGGCGCGCACATCCCGGTCCTGCTCGACAGGGACGACCGGCCGGTGCGCCCCG
Source organism: Kiloniellales bacterium (assembly GCA_035281685.1). Lineage (GTDB taxonomy): Bacteria > Pseudomonadota > Alphaproteobacteria > Kiloniellales > JACOMY01 > DATEDK01. The sequence continues at coordinate 5,412 of DATEDK010000115.1, forward strand.
CCATCCTCTGGAACGATCAGCGCTCCGCCGCCGAGGCGCGCGAGCTGCACGAGAAGGCGGGGCAGCTCATCATCGAGACCTCGCTGAACCGGGTGAACCCGACCTGGTCGCTCGCCATGCTGCTCTGGCTGAAGCGGCACGAGCCCGCGGCGATCGCGCGCGTGGCGAAGCTGATGATCGCCAAGGACTACCTGCGCTTCCGCCTCACCGGCACCTGGGAGACCGACTTCTCCGACGTGCTGGGTGCGCTCATGAGCGACTGGCGCACGCGCGACTGGTCGCCCGCACTCTGCAAGCTGATCGACTGGCCGATGGATACGCTGCCGCCGGTCGTCGAGCCGAGCCAGGTCGTGGGCGGCGTGACGCCTGCGGCCGCCGCATCCTTCGGGTTGGCAGAAGGAACGCCGGTGGTCTGCGGCTCGAACGATACCACCGTCGAGTTCTACGGGGTCGGCGCGACGGCGCCCGGCATGGGCGCGATCAAGCTCGCCACCGCCGGCGTGCTCTTCCTCGCCGCCGACCGGCCGGTGGTGAACCCGCCGATCTCCTGCTACCCGCACATCCTGCCGGGCCTCTGGTACACGGCTACGGGGACGAACTCCTGCGCCTCGGCGCATCGCTGGGTGCGCGACCGGTTCTTCGCCGCCGAAGGCTTCGAGGGCATGGATCGGCTCGCCGCCGATGTCGCGCCCGGCAGCGGCGGCCTCCTCTTCCATCCCTACCTGCAGGGCGAGCGCGCGCCCTACTGGGACCCGCAGCTGCGCGCGAACTTCCTCGGCCTCACCATGAGTCACGGCAAGGCGGAGATCGCGCGCGCGACCTACGAGGGTATCGCCTTCTCGATCCGCGACCTCGTCGAGCAGGCCAGGGGCTTCGGCCAGTCCTTCGGCACGGTGAAGCTGCTGGGTGGCGGCGCGAAGAGCGCCACCTGGCGCCAGATCCTCGCCGACATCACCGGCCTTTCCATCGAGCGTCCCGGCAACGGCGACGCCTCCTTCGGCGCCGCGCTGGTCGCGGGCGTGGGCGTCGGCCTCTTCAAGGATGCGCGCGATGCCGTGGCGCAGTGCGTCACCACGCTCGACCGCAACGAGCCGATCGCAGCCAACCGCGCGCTCTACGAGGACCTCTTCGCGATCTATCGCGAGGCGACGCAGCGCCAGCAGGAGCTCGACCACCGGCTCCATGCACTGTTCGTGAAGTAGCTCACCTCTCCCGAGGGGGAGAGGTGACTTAACTCAACCTCACCCCTTCGCGCACGAGATCATCGGCCGTCGCCCTGATCCCCGCAGCAAGTCCCTCGACCAGCTGGTCCACCTCGCCGCGGGTCATCACCAGCGGGGGCGACAGGATGTTGAGGTGCGCCAGCGGGCGGACGATCACGCCGTTCTGCTCGCAGTGGTCGGAGATGCGCTTGCCGACGTTCACTTCGTCGGGCAGCAGGCGCTTGGTCGCCTTGTCCGCCACGTACTCGGTGCACTGCATGAAGTGGCTGCCGCGCTGGTCGCCGACCATCGGCAGGTCGGTGAGCTCCTGCAGGCGCGCCTGCAGATAGGGGCCCACTTTGCGCACGTGACCCAGGATGTCGTGGCGCTGCATGATCTCGATGTTCTTCAGGCCGGCGACGCAGGCCACGGGATGGCCCGAGTAGGTGAAGCCGTGCGTGAACCAGGCGTGCGGCGAGGGTGCCGCGATGACCTCGTGGATGCGCTCGGAGTAGATCGTGGCAGCGAGCGGGATGTAGCCCGAGGAGATGCCCTTGGCGGTCACGATGATGTCGGGCTCGATGCCGAAAACCGCCTCGGAGGCGAACCACTCGCCCAGCCGCCCGAAGGAGGTCACCACCTCGTCGGAGATGTAGAGCACGTCGTACTTGCGGCAGAGCTCGCGCGTGGCGCGGTGGTAGCCGGGCGGCGGCACGATGATGCCGCCCGCGCCCAGGATCGGCTCGGCGATGAAGGCGGCGACCCGCTCCGGCCCGATCTCCAGGATCTTCGCCTCGAGCTCGGCCACGAGATGATCGCGGAACGCGTCGACCGTCATGCCGTCCGGCCGCCGGTAGGGGTTCGGCGAGGAGACGTGGTGCACGATGTCGCTGAGGTAATGGAACTCCGGCGCGCGATCCATCGCGCGGCCGGTCAGCGACATGCCGAGCAGCGTCGAGCCGTGGTAGGCGTCGATGCGGCTGATGATATGCCGCTTCTCGAACCTGCCCTGGCGGCCGAAGTAGTAGTGCGCCAGGCGCACGGCGGTGTCGTTGGCGTCCGAGCCGGTGCAGGCGAAGAGCACGCGGTTGAGGTCGCCCGGCGCCAGCGCCGCCAGCTTCGCGGCGAGCTCGGCCGCGGGCGGGTTGGTGGTGTCGACGAAGGTGGAGAAGTAGGCGAGCTTCTTCACCTGCTCCGCCATCGCCTCGGCCATCTCGTTGTTGCCGTAGCCCAGCGTGATGCACCAGAGCCCGCCGATGCCGTCGAGATAGCGCCGGCCTGCCGCGTCGTAGACGTGGCTGCCGGAGCCGCGCTCGATCACCAGCGACCCGTCGCGCTGGAAGGACTCGAAGTGCGTCCAGGGATGCACGAAGTGGGCACGGTCCTGCTGCCAGGTGCGCCTCGCGGGATCGTTGGCCAGGGTGGCGGGTGCGTTCATCGGGGCTCTCCTTCGTCGGGGAGGCTGGCAGAGGACGGAAGCGGGAGATAGGTCCCAGGAGGGACCGTCAGCCCCTCTCCCCCTTGCGGGAGAGGGGTTGGGGTGAGGGGGGGTCGGTCGGTGGCTGTGTTGAAAGCTGCACCAACCTAACGCCCTCACCCTACCCTCTCCCGCACTGCGGGAGAGGGGCGCTAACGCATCCGTTCGAGAGGATCCCCCTCCCCTTCCGTAACGCGCAGCGCCTTCAGGAACAGCGCGTAGAGCTCCGCGTGCGAGGCGACGCCGAGCTTGGGATAGATGCGCTTCAGATGATTGCGCGCCGTCCCTGGCGAGATGCCGAGCTCGCGCGCGATCGACTTCGCGAGGTGGCCCTGCAGCAAGAGGCGCACGACCTCGACCTCCCGCTCGGTCAGGACCGAGGTGCCGAAGCGCGCAAAGGCGCCGCTGAGACTGGCGTGCAGGCTCCGCGCGGCGGGATCGGCACCGGCCTGCGGCGCGAGCCCGCGGCCGACGGACCTCAGCAGCGGCGACATGGACTCCAGCCAGTCGCGCTCCCGCCGCGCGAAAGGTGGCTCGCCGCGACCGCGCGTCAGGCTGAGGTGGAAGGCCCTGCTGTCTCCCAGCGCTGCGATGAAGCCGATCTCGTGCGCGATGCCGAGCTTGTTGTAGTAGGTCGCAACATAGTCGGAGCGGCCGAAATCCGCCGGGGCGATCTCGCTCAGCGTCGACCAGCCGAAGGCACCGGCGAGATAACGGTGATAGAAGGGATCGAGCAGGTAGGGGCCGGCATCGTAGCTCGGCTCCGGCTCCTGCATGGAGTCGCCGAGCAAGAGCGGCGGCTGCTCGGCGCGAAACACCGCCGCCAGCCAGTGATGAAAGGCAGCGCCCACACGCAGCGCCGCGACCAGAGGCTCGATCCGGGCCGCGCCCTCAGCCTCGACGAGGCGTCCGAGCGCCTCGGCAAAGCGAGCGTGGTCGAAGCCCGCCAGAGCGTCACTCGTCCTTGATGACGTAGGCGGCGGTGATGCCGCCGTCGATGGTGACCGCCGCGCCATTCATGTAGCTGGCCTCGCTCGAGGCGAGGAAGGCGATGACGTTGGCGATCTCCTCCGGCTGGCCGAGGCGGCCCATCGGCATGTAGCGCCGCCGCTTCAGCCACTTCTCCTCGTCGGAGAGGAAGGTCTTCACCAGCTCGGTCGCCGTCGGGCCGGGGCAGACAGCGTTCACCCGGATGTTCTGCCGCGCGTACATGATCGCCATCTCGCGCGTCATCGCCAGCACGCCGCCCTTGGCCGCGGTGTAGGCGAGCTGCGGATAGGCCGAGCCGACCAGCGCCACGATCGAGGCGAGATTCACGATCGACCCGCCGCCCGCCGCCTTGATCGCCGGAATGCCGTAGCGGCAGCAGAGGAAGACACCGGTCAGGTTCACCGCCAGCGTCTTGCTCCAGGCGGAGAGCGGCGTGTCCTCCGGGCCGCTGTCGTCCGGCAGCACGACGCCCGCGTTGTTGATCAGCGTGTCGATGGCGCCCAGGCCCATCTCCGCCTGGCGCACCATCGCCTCGCAGGAGGCTTCGTCGGTGACGTCGGCGGCGCAGGCCACCGCCCGCCCGCCGGCCTTGGCGACGAGGTCGGCGGTCTCCTCGGCCGCCGCCTGCCTGAGGTCGGCGATGGCGACGGCCGCGCCCTCGGCGGCGAACTTGAGCGCGGTCGCGCGGCCGATGCCTGCCCCGCCGCCGGTGATCAGCGCACACTTGCCTTGCAGACGCATGGACCCCTCTTCCCGGCCGTGAGCGGGGCGATCCTGCGCCGGCTTCTTCGACCTCGCAACGTCACTGTTGAGGCTGCCAAGTGACTTTCGCTAGCCTAGCCGCTTCAGCTTCGGGGGAGATCAGCGTGGCCAAAACGGATGCAATCGGCGAGGCCATCGCCCGCCTGCGCAAGGACGGCATCGAGTGGCTGCGCTTCGAGCAGACCGACCTGCACGGCACCTCGCGCTCCAAGCTGGTGCCGATCGACGCGGTCGAGGGCTATGCGCGCAAGGGCCTGAATTTCTACGGCGGCGTGATCGCGCTCGACACGGCGAGCCACGTCATCGCCGGCACCGGCCTGCACGAGGAGATCGACTACCGCGACACCCTGCTGTTCCCCGACTTCGCCACCGTCGTGCGCGTGCCCTGGATGGCGAACACCGCGAAGGTGATCTGCGACCTGCACCACCTCGACGGCAAGGCGGTCGGCGGCGCGCCGCGCGGCGTCTACAAGTCCCTCCTGGACGAGGCCGCCGCGCTGGGCTTCGACGTGATGATGGGGCAGGAGTTCGAGTTCTACCTGCTCGACGGCACGACCAGGCAGCCGCTCTTCGAGGGGCTGCACATCTTCAACACGCTGCGCAACAACTACGTCGATGCCGTGCAGGAGCTGTTGGAGAACCTGCAGAAGCTCGGCATCGAGCTGATCACGCACAACTGCGAGTACGCCTCCTCGCAGTTCGAGATCAACTACCGCGCCGCGCTCGGCGTCGCCGCGGCCGACCGCAGCTTCACCTTCAAGAACGCGGTCAAGGAGCTGATGCACCGTGCCGGGCTGCTCGCGACCTTCATGTCGAAGCCTTTCGCCGGCGGTGCCGGCAGCGGCTGCCACGTGCACATGAGCCTGGTTGACCGGAAGACCGGGAGGAACGCCTTCCTCGATGCCAAGGATCCCGACGGGCTCTCGGCCGTCGCGCGCTCGTTCATCGCCGGCCTGGTGAGGCACGCCAAGGCGATGATGCCGCTGATCGGCCCGACGCCGAACTGCTACCACCGCCTGAAGCCGCACACCTTCGCGCCGTCGAACATCTCCTGGGGCATCGAGGACCGGACGGCGCTGGTGCGCGTGAAGGCGACCAGGGACCAGGGCACGCACGTCGAGATGCGCGGCGCCTCGGCCGTCAGCAACCCCTACCTCTCGGCCTCGGCGGTGCTGGCCGCGGGGCTCGCCGGCGTGAAGGCCAAGGCGAAGCTCGGCCCCGCCACCAACGCGAACGGCCCCAGCGAGGAGAACGCAAAGCTGGAGAAGCTGCCGAAGAATCTCGAGGCCGCGCTCGACGGGTTGGAAGCCGACAGAACGATGCGCGCGCTTTTGAGCGAGGACTTCGTCAAGCTCTTCACCGTGGTGAAACGCTACGAACTCGGCCGCTTCCGCGGGCATGTAACGGATTGGGAGAAGAACGAGTATTTAGAGGTGCACTGATCAGGGATCAGATTTCAGGGATCAGGGATCACAAGGCGCACGACCCCATCTGATCCCTGATCCCTGATCCCTGATCCCTGATCCCTGATCCCTACTCCGCCACCACCAGCTCCGGCTTCCCTTTCGAGAAGATCGTCTGGTGCTCGGGTGCCGGGGCGCGGTCGGTGACCACGCGGGTCACGCGGTCGAGCGGGCAGATCACCTCGAGCCCGAGGTTGCCGAACTTGCTGTGGTCGATCAGCAGCGTGCAGGCGGCAGCGCGCTCGATCATCGCGCGCTTCACCCAGCAGAGCTCGGCCGAGACGTCGTTCGGCCCTTCCAGCGTCATGCCGCCGGCGCCGATGAAGCATTGGTTGGCGCGGTAGCGGCGCAGGAACTCGGCCACCTCGGGGCCGTAGGTGCCGCGCTCGCTGGCGAGGAAATAGCCGGGACAGAGGATCACCTTGATCGAGGGATTGCTGCCGGCCATGGCCGCGTGCGCGATCGAATTGGTGATGACGGTGATCTCCTTCAGCTCCACCGCCAGGCGGCGCACGAAGTGCGCGGTCGTGGCGCCCGAGTCGATCATCAGCACGTCGCCCGGCGCCACGAAGCCGACCGCGCGCTTGGCGATGCGCGTGCGCTCCTCGACCAGGATGGCGGTGCGCTCGTCGAGCGAGGGCTCGTGCGCCAGGGTGGTGACCGCGGCACCGCCGTAGGTGCGGCTGACCAGGCCCTCGCGCGACAGGCTGTCGACATCACGCCGCACGGTCTCGGTGGTGACGCCGAAGGTGCGCGCCAGCTCGGAGATGCGCACCGTCGGATTGGCGCGCAGCTCGGCGACGATGCGCTCGCGCCGCGCCTGCTTGGAGAACTTGCGCTTCATGGCCCCCCTCCCCCGGCTCCTTGGGGGACGCCACTATACAGCGGCGCGGCGCGAGGCGGGCTTGGCGGCAGCGAGGATCTCGGCGAGCTGGCCGGTGAGCAGGCCCCGGCGCGGGGCGAAGGAGCCGTCGAAGGCGGCCGAGCCGATGGTGAAGCCATCGCAGCCGGCCTCGGCCAAGGCGGCGATGCGGGCGGGCGAGTCGACCGAGCCCGCGCAGATCAGGTGCCCCTTGCCGAGACCGCGGCGGGCGGCGCGCACCAGCGCCAGCGGCTCCGCCTCGGTCGCCCGGTAGGCCAGGAGATCGGCGCCGGCGCAGCCCTGCTCCATGAAGATGCGGCACTGCTGCTCGACCTCGGCCGGGCTGCCGCCGAGCTTGGTCGGATGTCCCTCCGGCCGGCCCGGGAAGGGATAGTAGGCGATGCCGCTGCCTTGCAGCAGCTTCAGGGTCTCGGCCACCGCCGTGCCTCCCATCAGTCGGTCGACGCCGAGCTCGAGCGCGACGCGCGCCGAGCGCAGCATGGCCTCCGGGGAGGTCGCCACCACCTCCATGTAGCTGGTGGCACCGCTCTCCTTGATGGCGTCGTGCAGGCGGCGCAGGCTATCGCGCTCGACCCCGATGTCCTTGAAGCCGACATGGGTGAGGCCGCAGCCGCGGATCGCCTGGAAGACCTCGAGGCAGTCGACGACCGTCTGGTCCTGCCGGGTCAGCATGAAGATGAAGTCCATCGGCGGCTCCTGAACGCCCCGAAAGGTCTGGACTAGCTAGCACGGATGTGGGGATTGCGACAGTTCTTGTGTGAAGTGCAAAGTTTCGCCGCGGAGAAGGAGGATCGCCGATGAAGGACCGCTCATCGCCCCTGGAGGCCGGCGTCTCGGGCCTGCTGGTGATCGACCTGCAGGAAGCCTTCGTGCGCCGCGGCCAGGGCTTCTATGCCAACCCCGATCCGAAGCGCTGGTCGCTGGCCAGGCTCAAGGCCTACTTCGACGCCGTCGAGGGCCGCGTGCTGCCCAATGCCCGGCGGCTCGCCCGCGCCTTCCGCGCTGCCCGGCAGGAGGTGCTCTTCACGGTGATCCAGAGCCTGACGAAGGACGGCCGCGACCGCTCGCTGGACCACAAGCTCTCGCACATCCACGTGCCGAAGGGCGACGCCGGCGGCCGCGTGCCGCCGGAGCTGGAGCCCGGCGAGGACGAGATCCTGCTGCCGAAGAGCGCCTCAGGCGTGTTCAACGCGACCAACGTCGAGTACCTGCTGCGCAACCTCGGCATCAGCGACCTGGCGCTCTGCGGCGTCTTCACCGACCAGTGCGTGGAGTCCGCCGTGCGCGACGCCTCCGACCGCGGCTTCTACGTGACCCTGGTGGGCGATGCCTGCGCCGGCACCACGCCCGAGGCCCATGCGAACTCGCTCTCCGCCATGGCGGCCTACGGTCGCGTACGCACCACCGACGAGATCCTGGGCGAGCTCGCCGCGATGCGCGGTGCGGCGGCGTAACGAACCTACCGCCAGATTAAAACTAGTTGTCTTCCCGGAAAGCGCGCAGCGCTTGTCCGGGACCCATGGATCGGCAATTGAGGGACACGACGTTCCGCGCATTCCGATCTATGGATCCCGGCTCTCCGCTTCGCTCCGGCCGGGAAGACAACTTTGTATGGGAGTGAATCAAGCCCGTCTGCGGCGCCTTGCGAGCAGGATCAGGCCATAGCCGCCGAGCAGCAGCACGGCGGCGCCGAGGGTCGACACGGTGCCGAGCACCGGCACGCGCGGCGTATAGCCGGCGATCATCTTGGCATAGAGCCACTCCGGCACGGTGGTGTCGGCGCCGGTGGTGAAAAGCGACAACGGGAAATTGCCCCACGACAACAGGAAGGCGAAGAGCGCGCCGGAGAAGATCCCGGGCCAGAGGATCGGCAGCGTCACCTCGCGCAGCACCTGCCAGCGCGAGGCGCCGAGGTCGCGTGCCGCCTCCTCCAGCGCCGGATCGAAGGAGTAGACCTGGATCGCGATCACCAGCGTCGCCACCGGCACGATCCACACCAGATGCGCAAAGGCCGCGGTCTGCCAGGAGAGCGGCAGTCCCAGCCAGTTGAACCAGAGCAGGAGCGCCAGGCCCAGCACCGACTGCGGAAAGAAGATCGGGAGGAGAACGATCTTCTGATAGAGCGGGCGGCCCTTCCAGGCGAAGCGGGCGAAGGCGAGCGCGCCGAAGAAGGCGATCACCACGGCGACCGCGGTCACGATGAAGGCGATGGTCAGCGAGGTTTCGATCAGCGACCAGGTTTCGATCTCGCTGAAGGTCTTCTCCCACCAGGAGAAGCCGTATTTCTTGATCGGGAAGGCGAAGTATCGCGAGTCGCCGATCGACGCGAGGAAATCGGCGGCGATCGGCAGATAGGTGAAGAGCAGCATCGTTGCCGTCCAGGCGACGATCAGGGCGAAGGCCCAGCGGCGCCGGCGCATCGCTAGCGCCGCCCCAGGATGCGGTCGAGGTCGAGGCGGCGCAGCACCAGCAGCACCAGGAAGCCGACCAGCACGACCAGCAGCACGGAGAGTGCCGCGCCCAGCGGCCAGTTCTGCGCGTAGGTGAAGGCGATCTCGATGTCGTGCACGATCGGGATCACCGACTGCCCGCCCAGCACCTTGGCTTCGGCGATGGCGCCCACGCCCAGCACGAAGGTGAGCAGCATGCCGATGACGATCCCCGGCATGGCCAGCGGCAGCTCCACCTCGCGGAACACCTGCCAGCGGCTGGCGCCCAGGTCGCCGGCCGCCTCGGTGACCTCGCGCGGCACCATGGAAAGGCCCAGCGTCATCGGGAACAGCATGAAGGGCAGATAGACGTAGACCATGCCGAACACGATGATCGGCGGGGTGAAGAGCGCGGTGCCGATTTCGACACCGAACAGCGCGTCGAGTCCGCCCTGCAGCACGCCGCCCTTGATGAAGAACAGGATCCAGCCGTAGAGCCGAACGTTCTCCGAGACAAACAGCGGGATCACGAACAGCAGCGTGATCAGACTGGCCCAAGGCCCGAAGACCTTGGCCAGGCCATAGGCCACCGGATAGCAGATCACCGCGAGGATGAGCACGGTGAGCGCAGCGAAGAACAGCGACCAGAGGAACGAGAGATAGAAGGTCTCGCCGGCGATCGTGCGGTAGTTCTGCAGCGTCGGTCCGCTGAAGAGATCGAAGGAACGCGGCTCGGCCAGCGAGTAGCCCAGCACGATCAGGAGCGGCGCCAGGAACCCCAGGCCGAGCAGGAGAAGCAGCGGCCAGGCGTGGCGGCGGCCCTGCTCCAGCGCCCAGGCAAGAGCCCGCGCCATGGCGGCTCAGCCCCGCACCAGGAGGCAGTCCTTGGCGTCCCAGCCGATCAGCACCTCGTCGTCGAGCCGCCCACGAAAGGCCTGCTGACGCAGCCGCTCGACCACGAAGACATGCTCGCCGACGCGCACCTGGTACTGGATGCGGCTGCCCAGCGCATACTCGTTGTAGAGGCGCCCGGTGAGGCTGTTCTCCGCTTCGCCCGGGCTCCCGAGGAAGCGCATGAACTCCGGCCGGACCACCAGATGGCCGCTTTCGAAGTCAGCCGGCACGCCCGCGGCGGCGAAGCTGCCGGGCAGGCCGACGCCTTCCAGCCGCCCATTGGCGCCGCGGCGCACGTCGATGACGTTCACCTCGCCCATGAACTCGGAGACGAACTTGTCCTTGGGCGCGGTGTAGATATCGTTGGGCGTGCCGACCTGCACCAAGCGCCCGGCGCGCATCACGCCGATGCGGTCGCTCATCACCATCGCCTCCTCCAGCGAG
>DATEDK010000116.1:0-3186 GCA_035281685.1 Kiloniellales bacterium
AGCTCTTCGGCAGCGGCAGCAAGGCATCCTTCGATTGGGAGCGCGTCTGATGAGCGAAGCCAGCTACCTCGAGCGCATCCCGAACAACGTCGGGCTCTCCGACAACAAGCAGCTGCAGCGCGCGCTGGAGCACTGGCAGCCGTCGTTCCTTTCCTGGTGGCAGGAGATGGGCCCGGCCGGCTTCCAGGCGAAGGATGTCTATCTGCGCACCGCGACCTCGGTCGACGCGCAGGGCTGGGCCAGCTACGGCTGGGTGAAGATGCCGGAGTACCGCTGGGGCATCTTCCTCGCCGACCGCGAGCCGGAGAAGAAGATCGGCTTCGGCGACATGGCTGGGCAGCCGGCCTGGCAGCAGGTGCCGGCCGAGCACCGGTCGACACTGCGCCGTCTCATCGTCACCCAGGGCGACACCGAGCCCGCCTCGGTCGAGCAGCAGCGGCTCCTGGGCTTGACCGCGCCTTCGCTTTACGACCTGCGCAACCTCTTCCAGGTGAACGTGGAGGAGGGCCGGCACCTCTGGGCCATGGTCTACCTGCTGCATGCCTACTTCGGCCGCGACGGCCGCGAGGAGGCGGAGGAGCTTCTGGCGCGCCGCTCCGGCGACCGCGACAACCCGCGCATCCTCGGCACCTTCAACGAGCCGATCAGCGACTGGCTGTCGTTCTTCATGTTCACCTACTTCACCGACCGCGACGGCAAGTTCCAGCTGAAGAGCCTGGCGGAAAGCGGCTTCGATCCGCTGGCGCGCACCTGCCGCTTCATGCTGACCGAGGAGGCGCACCACATGTTCGTGGGCGACACCGGCATCGGCCGCGTGATCAAGCGCACGCTCGAGGTGATGAACGAACTGAAGACCGAGGATTCCGCGGCCGTCCGCGCGGCCGGTGCCATCGACCTGCCGTTGCTGCAGCGCTACCTGAACTTCTGGTTCTCCTCCTCGCTCGATCTCTTCGGCTCCGACCAGTCGTCCAACGCGGCGACGGTCTTCGCCACCGGCCTCAAGGGCCGGCCGGACGAGGCGAAGTATCAGGACCACGACGCGCGCGAGGCCGCCTTCGAGATCGAGATGCCGGACGGCAAGGGCGGCGTGACGCGGCAAGCCGTGGCGCTCCGCAACGCGATGAACGAGGTGACGCGGCAGTCCTACGTCGCGGACTGCGAGATCGGCGTGAAGCGCTGGAACCGCCTGCTGCAGAAGGCGGGCATCGCCTTCGAGCTGAAGCTGCCGTCGACGCGTTTCCGCCGGCAGATCGGCTCCTGGGCCAACGTACCGACCACGCCCGACGGCACGCCGATCCCGCGCGAGGCCTATGAGCAGCAGGTGCACGGCTGGCTGCCGAGCGAGAGCGACCGCGCCTTCGTGCAATCGCTCATGCAGCCGGTGACCGAGGTCGGCAAGATCGCCGGCTGGATCGCCGCACCCGACCGCGGCATCAACAACCTCGCACCGGACTACGAGTACGTGCGGCTGAGTTGAGCAACCAACACCCCTCACCCTGTCCCTCTCCCCGCTCCGCGGGGCGAGGGGACGGCAGCGCCGCCATCGGGCCAGGGGTCCCCTCGCCCCGCGATAGCGGGGAGAGGGACAGGGTGAGGGGCCCTCGGTCGGTGACGCTTGAGCCAACGCCAGGGCTTCGGTCAATCTGACGCCATGCCGTTACAGGTCGCCATCGTCGGGGCCGGTCCCGCCGGCCTCTATGCCGCCGAGCGTCTGCTGCGCGAGAGCGTCGGCGTCGTCGTCATCGACCGGCTGCCCGCGCCCTATGGCCTGGTGCGCTATGGCGTCGCGGGCGATCACCAGTCGACCAAGAATGTCGAGCGCGTGCTCGCGCGCGTCTTCCAGAAGGGTGCCAGCTACGTCGGCGGCGTCACGCTGGGGGCCGACGTCACGCTCGACGAGCTGAAGCGGTGCTTCGACGCCGTGCTGCTGGCGACCGGCGCGCCGCGGGAGCGGCGGCTCGGCATCCCCGGCGAGGAGCTGCCGCACGTCTTCGGGTCGCTCAGCGTCACCGGCCTGATGAACGTGCATCCTGACCACGCCGCCATCGAGCTGCCGGGCGGCGTGCGCGAGGTGGTGATCGTCGGTGCCGGCAACGTCGCGCTCGACGTCGCGCGCGTGCTGGCCAAGCAGCCGGACGAATTCGCCGGCTCAGACCTCGAGCCGGCGCTGGTGGAGGCGATCGCCGCCTGGCCGCTCAAGCGCATCCACATCGTGGCGCGGCGCGGCGCGGGGGAGACGCGCTTCACCCCGGTGGAGCTTTCCGAGCTCGGCCACCTGAAGCGCGCACGGCCGGTGGTCGACCCGGCGGACATCCCGCCGGAGGAGACGAAGATCCTGGCGCTCTTCCGCAGCTTCCTCGCGATGACCGAGCCGAAGCCAGTCGAGATCGTCTTCCACTTCAATCGCTCGCTCCGCTCGATCGCGCCCAAATATGTAGAGCTCAACACCGGCGAGCGGCTGCCGGCCGATCTCGTGGTGACCGCGATCGGTCAGGAGGCGGGCGAGCTCTGCGGCCTGCCGCTCGCGGGCGGCCACCTCGCGAACGAGCAGGGTCGCGTGGCCCCCGGCCTCTACGCCGTCGGCTGGGCCAAGCGCGGCGGCACCGGCGTGATCGGCACCAACCGCAACGAGTCGCAGGAGGTGGCCGACCTGCTGCTGCGCGAGGTTGCGCCCGAGGGGAAGGGCGGCGCTGAGTGTCTGTCTTCCCTGCTCCTCGAGAAGGGGCTCAAACCCTGGACCTTCGCCGACTGGCAGAAGCTCGATGCGGCCGAGAAGGCGGCGGCGCCCAAGGATCGCGTGCGCCGGAAGCTGTGGCGGGCGGAAGAGCTCGGCAAGGTGCGCGGGAGTCAGTAACCCACCAACCAAAACCCCTCACCCTGTCCCTCTCCCCGCTCCCGCGGGGCGAGGGGACGGCAACGCCGAGGGGAGGGGGAAATCTCGAAGAACAGAAGGCCAGGGGTCCCCTCGCCCCGCGGAGCGGGGAGAGGGACAGGGTGAGGGGCGTTCGGTCGTTACTCCGCCGCCAGCACGATCTCCGTCCAGGGCGCCTTGCCGGCCGTCTCGCCGGCTTCCTTGCAGAGGAAGCGGAAGGTGACGGGTTGCCCCGAGGGATAGTCGCCGGCGACGGTGCCGGCGATCAACGCGGCCTGGAGCTGGCAGGCGACTTCGGTGTCGTAGACGACCGG
>DATEDK010000117.1:0-7055 GCA_035281685.1 Kiloniellales bacterium
TCTCGCGTTGCCTTCGAGCGCCATCCGACCGTTCAGCACCTACGAGGGAGCTGCGGCCGCGGTCCTCCATGGCGACGTCGACGCCTACGCGAGTGTCGCACAAGCACACCGCGGCTACCTGCAGCAACACCCCGATCTTCCGCTGGCTGTGGTGTCCGTACCGGCCGAGGAGAAGTCCGCGGAGGTCGGCGCCTATGCCTTTGCGCCGTCGAACGCGGCGCTCGCGAAGGCGATCGACCGGGCGCTCGCGCCGCTCCTTGGCACGCCCGAGCATCGCGCACTGCTGACGCAGTTCGGGCTGCCCACCAGCTAAAAGCGTATCGGACCTGCCCTTTGGCACCGTCGCGAACCGGCGGTCTACGCCGTGGCAGGGACCTGCCGGCTGCTCTGCAGCTTCTGCCGTTCCTGTCGCTGCCATCGCCCGATCTCCAGGATCAGGCTGGTGAGTACGAGGCACGCGGCTGCCGCTGTGATCCACTCGGCGATCAGGAGACGAAGCGCCCAGCGGAGCTGCGCGTAGGAGGTCGCGTAGGTCAACAGCAGTTCCGAAACGATCGAGCAGAAGAGAGAGGCGAGCGTAAGCCCCCACCACCAGAGCGGTCGCCTGTCGAACGACGGTGAGATCTGCAGCATCGCCTTCAGCGGCATGACCAGATTGGCAAGGGGTATGAAGTACCAGCCGACCGCCCAACCGGGTCTGATGTCACCCTCCTGCGGCCGCAGGGACCAGTTGTTGGCGGTGGCCCGATACTTCCAGATGCAATAGGCGATGACCGTCAGGATCGCCGCCCCCAGCAGAACCAAGGAGGCGGCGGAGTCCTGGAGGTAGACGGCTGCCTCGAGCAGCTCTTCGTTCCGTCCCAGCCAACCCAGGAGCATGAGGCCGACCAATCCGAGGATGATCAGACTCCAGAGGATCAGCAGCACCTGCAGCAGGCGTTCGAGGCCTTGCAGGTCGAACCAGCGATAGCGCGAGACAGGGACTGCCACCCCGACGCTGGACAGCGCTTGGATCATCGACCCCCTCCAGGCTTACATCGAAAGAGGGATATAGATCCAAGACGAACAAGTAAAGATTGTAAATTGGCGAACAGCACGCCTTGCGGTTCGCGCGGATGATCGACCTACGCCGGCAATGTGCTCGCTGACCTCGACCTCCACCGCAGAAGCAGCGACCCGCGCTGCGTCGCCCTAATTTCCGCTTTCCCTCAGGCTTGGGACCTGCGCCACACCAGCGGAAACTTCTCGCCCAGTATGCGCTGGCCATGCTTCAGCCCATGCTCGGGCACGAAGGTCGCCCAGGGCAGCGGCTTCTCGACGTAGCGCGCGTCCTCCGCCACCCAGCGCAGCGAGAGCCGCCGGGAACGGTGGCTGGCGCGGTTGCCGGCATTGCCGTGCAGAACACGCGGATGGAACACCAGCACGTCGCCCGGCTGCATGTCCCAGGCAAGGATGCGGTAGCGTTCCGGCTCTGCGTCGATGTCGGGCACGCGCGGGAGGGCCTGCGACTCGATCACGAAGTCGCCGGCGCCGAAGTCCTGCGGCAGGTGAAGGGGACCCTCGTGCGAGCCCGCCACCACGCGCAGCGAATCGGCGGCGGCGACCGGCGTCAGCGGCACCCAGGCGACGCACCAGGTGCCGGCCACCTCGTAGTAGGACTGGTCCTGGTGCCAAGGTGTGGGAGTCGAGGCGCCCGCCTCCTTCTGGAAGTACTGGTCCTCGATGAAGACCACCTCCTCGCACTGCATCAGGCGGCCGACCAGCTCGGCGCAGGGCGAATGGCGCGCGAAGTCCTCGTATTCGGGAATCCAGGTCCAGCAGAAGTCGTCCTTGATGCAGCGCGCGCCCTTGATCCCGTCCGGCGCGTCCTTGCCGGTGAAGTCACGGAACCAGGGCCCGGGGTTGGCGATGTTGCGCTCCACGCCGCGGTCCAGCACGTCGATCCAATGCAGCGGCAGCACCTGGCGCAGGCAGACCGCGCCGTCGCGGCGGTAGGCCTCGATTTCCTCATCGCGCACGAGGCTCATCGCGCTGCCCCTCAAGGCAGGTTCAGCCGGCCGCCGGTCAGCGGGCGCGGCACGCCGGTGGTGCCGGGGAAGCTCAGCGGCAGGCCGAGCGCCGAGCGGACGGCGAGAAAGGCGAAGGCCTGCGCCTCGAGCGCATCGCCGTTCCAGCCGACGGCGTCGACACCCTCGACCGGCACGCGCAACGCTTCCTCGAGGCCACGCATGATCGTCGGGTTGTGGCGTCCGCCGCCGCCGACCAGCCAGCGGCGCGGGGCTTCCGGCAAGTGCGGCAGCACGCGCGCGACGGCCCCGACGGTGAAGGCGGCCAGCGTTGCGGCACCGTCCTCCAGACCGAGCCCGGCGAGGGAGGAGACATCGAAGGCATCGCGATCCAACGACTTCGGCGGCGGCAACGCGAAGTAGGGGTGGCTGAGCAGGCCCTCGAGCACCGCCCGATCGACATGGCCGGCAGCGGAAAGACTGCCGTCCTCGTCGTGACTCAGGTTCGTGCGCGCGGCGACCCAGTCGTCGAGCAGCGCGTTGGCCGGGCCGGTGTCGCAGGCGATGAGGTCGGCGGCGCCCCTGCCGATCCAGGTGACGTTGGCAACGCCGCCGAGGTTCAGCACGCCGAGCGGTCGCCCCAGGTCGTGCGCCAGGGCGCGGTGATAGACCGGCACGAAGGGCGCGCCTTGGCCGCCGGCGGCGACGTCGGCGCTGCGGAAGTCGTTCACCACGGGAAGACCGAGCCTCTGCGCCAGCAGCGCGCCGTCGCCGATCTGCCAGGTCCGGTGCTCGGCCGGCGCATGGAGGATGGTCTGGCCGTGGAAGCCGACGATGCCGACGTGGCTGCGCGGGATTCGGGCATCGTGCAGGAGGCGATCGACCGCGCGGGCGTGGCGTTCCGTCAGCTCCGCTTCCGTCGCGGCGATCGAGGCAGCGCTGCCCTTTCCGCCGAGGTGCCGGCGCAGCCGCTGGCGGAAGGCTTCGTCGTAGGGATAGGTCTCCGAAGGACCGCTCTCCAGGACGCGCTCGCCGTCGGTCCGGATCAACGCGATGTCGATGCCGTCGAGCGAGGTGCCGCTCATCAGCCCCACGGCCCAGAGCGCGGAGTCGTGCGTCATGCTGTCATTGGCGGAAGGGGCGGACAAAGCGTCAAGACGGATTCCCTCTCCCGTGCGCAGCACGGGGCAGGGCTAGGGAGGGGGTGTCGACCATCGGAGCTGCTTCGTCGACACCCCCTCCCCAACCCCTCCCCCAGCTTCGCTGGTGGAGGGACTTTGTTTCGGTCACGACCGAAACATCGGCCGCCGCTTGCATGCCACGGTCGCTCCGCACAGAACGGAGGCACCGATGCTCACCTGCGTCATCCGCTATCACATCGACCCGACCAAGAAGGAGCAGTTCGTCCAGTACGCGCGTACCTGGGGCCAGGCGATCCCGCGGCTGGGCGCCGACCTCATCGGCTACTTCGCGCCGCACGAGGGCTCCACGACGCTGGCCTACGGCATCTACAACGTGGAGAGCCTGGCCGCTTACGAGGCCTACCGCGCGCGGCTGGCGGCGGACCCGGAAGCGCAGGCGAACCATGCCTTCGTGCTCCGTGAGAAGGTCCTGCTGCGCGAGGACCGTACCTTCCTGAAGCTGGTCTCGGCGCCGCACGCCGCGCTCCCCACGCCATGAGCCAGGCGCAGCCGCGCCTGGCGGTCGAGCTCTCCCTGCTCGGCCTCTTGGCCCTGCTCTGGGGCTCGTCCTACGCGTTCACGAAAGTGGCAGTGGCGGAGATCCCGCCGCTTACCCTGGTGGCGCTGCGCGTGAGCCTGGCTCTGCCCTTCCTCCTGGTCGTGCTGCGGCTGCAGGGCGAGCGGCTGCCGCGGGGACGCGGACCATGGAGCCAGCTTCTCGTGCAGTCCACGCTGAACTCCATCGTGCCCTGGACGCTGCTCGCCTGGGGCCAACGCCATGTCGACAGCGCGCTGGCGAGCGTCCTCAACTCCACCTCGCCGATCTTCGTCATCTTCATCACGCTCCTCGTCACCCGGCACGAGAGGCTGGCGCCGCGCCGGATCCTGGGTGCCTGCATCGGCCTGGCCGGCGTGGTTCTGATCGTCGGCGTCGATGCGCTGGCGGGCCTGGGCAGCGCGGTGCTGGGCCAGCTGGCCGCCCTCGGCGGCGCGCTCCTCTACGGCTTCGCCGCGATCTACGGCCGCCGCTTCGCCAGGCTGCCGGCGGCGGCCGCCGCGGCGGGGATCATGCTATGGGCGGTCATCTTCCTGGTGCCGGCCAGCCTCGCGATCGACCGCCCCTGGACGCTGGCGCCCTCCTGGGAGGCGCTGGCCGCGGCAGCGGGGCTGGGCATCCTCTGCACCGGCACCGCGCTTTGCCTCTATTTCAGGCTGGTCCGCACGCTGGGCTCGCTGGGCGTGGCGAGCCAGGCCTACCTGCGCGCCGGGGTAGGCGTGCTGCTTGGCACCGTCCTGCTCGGCGAGACGGTGACGCCGGTGGTCGGCCTGGGGCTGGGCGCCGCGGTCCTCGGCGTGGCGCTGATCAACCTGCCGTCGCGGCATCGTTAGGCCGGCGCTTCCGGCCACAGCGGCGGGCGTGCTAGAGGAACCGCCCTTCAAGGGACCCGGTCCGAATGTCCGCCTTCAAGTCCGACTTCATCGCCACGCTGCACGAGCGTGGCTATATCCACCAGGCAACCGACCTGGCGGCACTCGACGCGCTCGCCGCCAAGGAACAGGTGGTGGCCTACGTCGGCTACGACGCGACCGGAGATTCGCTGCACGTCGGGCACATGGTCTCGATCATGATGCTCCGCCGCATGCAGCAGAGCGGGCACCGGCCCATCGTCCTGATGGGCGGCGGCACCACCAAGGTGGGCGATCCCTCGGGCAAGGACGAGGGCCGCCGCCTGCTGTCCGACGAGGAGATCGCCGGCAACATCGCCGCGATCAAGCGCTCCTTCGAGGGCTATCTCGACTTCGGCAGCAGCGGCGCACTCTTGGTGAACAACGCCGACTGGCTCGACACGCTGCAGTACATCCCCTTCCTGCGCGACGTCGGCCGGCACTTCACCATCAACCGCATGCTGACCTTTGACTCGGTCAAGCTTCGGCTCGAGCGCGAGCAGCCGCTGACCTTCCTCGAGTTCAACTACATGATCCTGCAGGCCTATGACTTCCTGGAGCTCTTCCGGCGCCACGGCTGCCGGCTGCAGATGGGCGGCAGCGACCAGTGGGGCAACATCGTCAACGGCGTCGAGCTGGCGCGACGCATCGCCGGGGCCGAGCTCTTCGGGCTGACCTGTCCGCTGATCACCACGAGCTCCGGCGCCAAGATGGGCAAGACCGCGGCGGGCGCGGTCTGGCTCTCGCCCGAGCGGCTCTCGGACTTCGACTACTGGCAGTATTGGCGCAACACCGAGGACGCCGACGTCGGTCGTTTCCTCAGGCTCTTCACCGACCTGCCGCTCGACGAGATCGCGCGGCTCGAGAAGCTGCAGGGCCAGGAGATCAACGAGGCGAAGAAGATCCTGGCGAACGAGGCCACCCGCCTCTGCCGCGGCGAGGCGGCAGCGGCGCAGGCGGCCGAGACCGCGCGCCAGACCTTCGAGCAGGGCACGATCAGCGCCGATCTGCCGAC
Source organism: Kiloniellales bacterium (assembly GCA_035281685.1). Classification (GTDB taxonomy): domain Bacteria; phylum Pseudomonadota; class Alphaproteobacteria; order Kiloniellales; family JACOMY01; genus DATEDK01. The sequence goes on from DATEDK010000117.1 coordinate 5,649, forward strand.
CATCGTGGTGCCACGCGCCCGTCTCGAGAGCGGCGTACCCTTCTACGAGCTCTTGCGCGAGGCCGGGCTTGCGTCCTCGAACGGCGAGGCGCGCCGCCTGATCAAGGGTGGAGGCGCGCGGGTCAACGACGCCGCGATCGGCGAGGAGACGCAGAAGGCGACGCTGGCCGATCTGAGCGAAGGCGTGATCAAGCTCAGCGCCGGCAAGAAGCGCCACGCGCTGGTGAAGGTCGATTAGAGGAGGCCGCCCGCATGTCCGCCCGCATCGCCAACTATCCCGCCGCCGCGCCCGCCGGCTACAAGGCCGCCGCCCAGCTCGAGGCCGCGCTGAAGGCCTCCGGCCTGGAATACAGCCTTTTCGAACTGGTGAAGACCCGCGCCTCGCAGATCAACGGCTGTGCCTTCTGCATCCACATGCACACGACCGACGCGATGAAGCACGGCGAGACGCCGATGCGGCTTTTCCTGCTCGACGCCTGGCGCGAGTCCTCGCTCTACAGTCCACGCGAGCGCGCTGCGCTGGCCTGGACCGAGAGCCTGACGGAGATCGCCGACAAGGGCGCGCCGGACGCAGAGTACGAGGAGCTGACGAGGCACTTCAGCGAGGCGGAGATCGTCAACCTCACCATGCTGATCGGCCTGATCAACCTGTGGAACCGCCTGGCCATCGGCCTGCGCAGCCCGCATCCGGTCAAGGCCGGCGACCAGCGCGCCGCGTGAGATTTTCGGCCCCACGTCAGCCCCCTTTTTGCCTGTCATCCCGGAAACCGCGAAGCGGTTATCCGGGACCCAGGAGCCACAGGGCGCTGCTCGATGGCCCCTGGGTCCCGGCTCTCGCTCCGCTCGGCCGGGATGACAGTGCTTTAGGCCCTTCGTGAAAGCCTCCGAGAGGAGACCGACCCCAGGGGTGATCGACGATACCTTGGCTCCTAGGGCGAGCTTCGGCTACGACTCCCCGGCGAATTGGGCGGGGAGAAAATCAATGCCGCAGCACGGGCCGGTTCTCGCCGAGGACGCCTACGTTCCGCCGCACCGCATCCTGCAGCGCGGGCTGGAACGCGATCCGGACGGCATGGCTTTCGGCTCTTTGCTCACCACCAAGAGCTGGCGCAATCTCGACGAGGCCTCGACCCGCTACGCGCGCAACCTGCTGGCGCTGGGCCTGAAGCCCGGCGACCGCGTCGCCTCCCTGATGCCGAACCGCGTCGCGCTGCTGGTGCACTACCTCGGCTGCCTCAAGGCGCGGCTGGTGGCGACGCCGCTGAACTACCGCTACATGGCGCCGGAGATCGACCATGCGCTCGAGGTGAGCGGCGCCTCGATCCTCCTGTCGCACGTCGAGCGCGCCGAGGACCTGGCGAAATCCAAGCTCGCCGGCAAGCTGCCGCTCGGCCGCATCTCCTACGC
>DATEDK010000118.1:0-3769 GCA_035281685.1 Kiloniellales bacterium
AAGGCGAGAAACTGGTGTTTCTCGCGTTCGCCCTTGGGATTGTCCGAAAGGTAGTAGCGCACGGAGCTGTAGAGAAAGTTGTCGCGCACGTAGAGCGCCAGGTGATCGACACCGGACTCGCGCAGCCGGTTCACCGCCAGATCGAAGCGCGGCTTGTTAAGCTGATGCATCGCATCGAGCGCCTGCAGGAAGAGCAGCGTCGCGACCGTCGGCCCGACAAGGCCGGCCAGGCGCGCCGAGCGTTGCCACAGGCCGGCGAAACCGAGAGCCGCCAGCACCGTCAGCGCCGGCGTGGCGATGCCGAAGTAGCGGACGACGTAGAGCGAGGTGTGCTGGCTGATGGCGATCAGCAGCGCCTGGGTGAAGAAGGCGAGCGACAGCAGCAGGGTGAAGCTGGCGCGTCGACGACCCCAGAGAATGCCCAGCAGCACCAGCGTCAGGAAGAGGACCGTCAGCGCCAGGTTGCCGAGCTCGCCCAGGAAGTAGTTCGGATCGTAGCCCACGCCGGCGCCGGCCGAGCCTTCCCAGACCTGCAGGAGCCGCTTCCAGGAGTCGCTGTACCAGTAGTGGCCGACGTAGCGGCCGACCTTCTGGCTGTAGCCGTAGAGCAGCGGCGCAAGCAGGACCAGGCTGACGGCGCGGTGCAGCAGCCAAGGGCGAATGAGGAAACGTCGCTCCTTGCGCCGGTGCAGCCAGAGCATCGCCGCATCGACCGCCAGGACGGCGAAGAGACCGAGCGGCAGCATGTTGACCAGCAGCACGGTCGCCAGCACGTGAGCGACCCAGGTCCAGCGCAGGCGGCGCGCGGCGGCACTTGCGCTCCGACGCCACGCGGCCGCGGCAAGATGCGGGTGCTCGAGCAGACGTGCCGCCGACCAGAGCAGCAGGGCGAGGAAGCCGAAGAGGCAGCCGTTGGGCCGCGCGTCCTGCGCCTCCTCCAGCATCACCGGCATGCCGGCGTAGAGGACCGCCAGTGCGAGCCCGGCGCGAAAGCCGCCGAGGCGATAGGCAACCAATGCCGTGAGCGCTGCCCCCAGGCTGTCAGCGACAGCGGAGGGCAGGCGCAGCAGGAACAACGGCGAGCTGCCATCGAGTCCGAGCGCCTGCAGCAGCCAGTAATACGTCGGCGAGTGCATGCGCTCGATGCGCTCGGCCATCAGCTCGAGGGGGTCGAGCGCGAGCGTACGCAGCGTGATGACTTCGTCGAAAAAGGCCGGCAGCTCGCCCAGGGTCGGCAGGCGCAGGGCCAGGCTGAGCAACGCGGCGAAGGCGGCCACGGCGAGCGGCGAGGAAAGCGAGGTCGCTTCCGTCCGTTGTCCGATGCTGTCGACTTGCCCCAATCCCGCCATCGGTCAGGAGACTGCCGCAAGCGCCCGTCCTGCTGCCATCGGATTCTGTCCGGGGCTGGCGCCCGTGCGGCATCACGCCCGCGCTGGCGGGGAGCTCGCCGCCAGCGGGCGCAGGGCGCAGCCGGCGATCAAGTGACAGCGCCACGGGCGGGGGGTTAAGCTCGCGGGCATGACGCGCCTCGCCTTCCTCTCGCTGCCCGCGCTGCTGCTGGCCCTGACCGGCTGCCAGACCGCACCGCCAGCCCCGCCACCGACGCAGCAGGCCACGCTCGCCTGTCCGGCCGGAACCGATCCCTGGCAGCGGCTGGAGATCGTCTTCGGCCGCGACATGCAGGGCGGCGGGCGCGTCAGCGACAAGGCATGGCGGAGCTATGTGCAGCAGGTGCTCTCGCCGGCCTTCCCCGATGGCCTGAGCGTCGTCGAGGCGGAAGGCCGCTGGGTCAGTCCAACGGGCCAAGCCTATGTCGAGGACTCGTTTGTCGTGCTGATCTATCAGCCGGCCGACGCCTCGCCCTCCGAGCGCATCGACGCCGTGGTCGCAGACTACAAGAAGCGCTTCCAGCAGGAGAGCGTGCTGGTCAGCGCCAACCCGGCCTGTCTCGCATTCAAGTAAAGGGCTCAGGCGGCGAGCAAGGCCGCCAAGCCCAGAACCGCAGCCGCCGCGACCGCCGCCTTCAGCAAGCCCCGCTGCAAGGGCGTATCGCAAACGAACTCACGCTCGCGACCGTCCTCGAAGTGGAACACTTCGCGTTCGTCGTCGTCCTCGCCGTATTCGGCCAAGCGCCCGGTAAACTGCCGTCGCATGGCAGACTCCTTCCGCTCCATTGCGCTCGGCCCGAAGGCCATAGAGGTAATGCCTTGGTGGTCGCTGACGTTCCGGCGAACCGGTCGAAGCTAGCCGCGGCTTTGTGCGATGCGGCGCTCGAGATAGAGCGAGAACCAGCCGGCATAGCGCTGCTGCAGTTCGGGCTTGCGCCAATCCTGGCCGGTAATGCGGCCGCGACATTGTGCAGCGCCGCAATGACAGTCCATTTCCCAGTCGTCGTCGTCGCCGGTGGCGTAGTCGAAGCCGAGCTCCTCGCCCGCGGCAATGGCGCGCATGGCGACGAAGGCGATCTGTCCCCGGATCCCGACATTGGGATCGCAGGAGTGGTTCAGGTGCATCATCGCTTCGTAACGCTCGGCCTCGGTGACGGGGCCGATGAAAAGATGATCGTCGATCTGGATCTCCGCCGGTCCCAGGGTCAGCGCGACCTCGTCGCGCTGCTCGCGCGTCATCACGTGGCCGCCCTTCACCACGACGAGCTCGCCCGCGGCGATCGGCTCGCGCGCGAAGAGGCCGATGCCGTCGATGCGGCTCGGCCGCTTCTCCACCTTCGGCGAGAACCAGGCGAGCTTCATGGCGAAGGCCTTGCGCCCGGGGAGGTGCCGCGCTCGTCGGAGGCCGTGCCGTCTGCCGTGCAGCTCGATGCCAGATCCTCCGGACGCGCCGCCAGGGCCAGCACCCTGAGGCCGGGCAAAGCTGGTCGGCAAACGGCCACGGCGTTGCGCTCGGCAAGCGACCACCAGACCGGATCGCTGCGCCGGGTGCTGAAGACCCAGACGACCAAGCCCCGCTCGGCGGCATGAAAGACGAGCCAGGGCGGCAGGCGCACGCCCTTGGGATCGTCGCGCAGATGGTACATCACGGACAGCGCGAGATGCTCGTCGAGGACACTCACGCCGAGCCGCTCGATGCCGGCCTCCCGCAGCCTCGCGACGGCCAGGTCGAAGCGCGGCTTGCTGCTTCTCTGCATGGCATCGAGCGACTGCAGGAAAAGCAGCGCCAGGACCGCGGCACCGAACGCCGCCGCCACCGGCGGGGTGCGACGCCAAAGGCCGCCTAGTCCCAGCGCCGCGAGAACGACGAGAGGCGGCGTGGCAATCGCGAAATAGCGCCCGACCATCAGCGACGTGTGCAGGCTGATCGCGATCAGCAGCAGCTGAGGCAGCAGCGCCAGAGCCACGACGACGAGGAGACTCCGCCGGCGTCGCGCGAAGAAGAGACCCAGCACCATGCAGAGGCTCAATGCCCACAGGAGAGCGTCCTCGCCATCAGCGTCGAGAAAGTGATCGGGATCACCCCAATAGACGCGGGCGCCGAGGGTAACCTTGAGCATGCTTTGCAAAGCGCCCCAACTGAATTCCGGCGGCCAGAAGTGGCCTGCCCGGCGGAGCATGTTGGTGACGATGCCGTAGAGTAGCGGTGCAAGCAGAATGAGAGTGAGGACCCGCAAGCGGAACCAGGGGCGCAGCAACGGCCGGCAGGGCTCGCGTCGCGCTACCCACAGCAGAGCGGCATCGCCGGCCAGCACGGCGAGGCCTCCCAGGGGCAACATGCAGACCGATCCCACTGCGCCGATGCCTGCCCCGTACCAGGC